>JBHHVM010000131.1:0-8506 GCA_046754265.1 Phycisphaerae bacterium | reverse complement strand
GATGCTTGGGGCGTACGATTCGGGCAGGCCGTTGGCGCGGGCGGAGACGATTCCCGGTGAGTGGTACACCGACGAGCGCGTCTATGCCTTGGAGCGGCAGGGCGTGTTCGGCGGCAACTGGGTGATGGTGGGGCGGTTGGATGCGTTGAAGGAAGCGGGGCAGTACATCACCGCGACGGTGGCGGGTGAACCGATCGTGGTGGTGCGAGGCCAAGACGGCGAGCTGGGGGCTTTTTTTAACGTGTGTCGTCACCATGCGGCTGAGGTGCTGACCGAGACGCAGGGCTGTGTCTCGGTGCTGCAATGTCCGTATCACGGCTGGACGTACGGATTGGATGGGGCGCTGAAGGCCACGCCGGAGTTTGACGGGGTTGACGGTTTCGACAAACGAGATTCCGGATTGGTGCGGATTGAGGTGGACAGTTGGGAGAATTTCGTCTTTGTCCGTCTGGGGGACGAAGGCCCGGGATTGGCCGATTATCTTGGAGGGGCCGTCGATTTGATGAAGCCGTTGCAGTTGGGGGGTCTTGGGTTTGTGGAGCGCCGCGAATACCGCTTGGCCTGCAACTGGAAGGTATACGTGGACAACTATTTGGACGGGGGCTATCACGTGCCCTATGCCCACAAGAGTCTGAGCACGGTGTTGGATTACAAGCAATACCAGATCGAGTGCCGGGAGCGGTGGTGCCTGCAGTCGAGCCCCATGACGGCCGGCGGCGATCCGGAGACCGCCGCCGTCCGTAGCGGGGAAACGGCACACTACTTGTGGGTTTACCCCAACTTCATGATCAACGTTTACGACGGCGTCATGGACACGAACCTGGTCTTGCCGCTATCGGTCGATCAGACGCTGGTGATCTTTGACTTCTACTTTGCGGACCGGCTGGTGGACCGAGCCGATCCGAGCATCACGGTGGCGGACCGGGTGCAGTTGGAGGACCACGCGGTCTGCGAATCGGTTCAGCGCGGTCTGGGAAGCCGGGCGTACGACACGGGCCGACTCAGCGTGCGGCGCGAGGCCGGGGAGCAGGCGTTCCATCGGATGCTGCAGGCCGATCTATGGGCGTCGCTGGCACGAAACGGTTCATCCGGGCCCGTCTCAGAGAGCGTGTGAGAAGGATGAATCCTCTGGTGCGAGAATCCTTTCTCGCACTCGGCCGGGGGCGAGATGGGAATGTCGCCCCAGCTTGGAATCTCTACCCAGCGTGGTAACGGTTCATAAAACTCCGTTTTGGACGTTTCGCGGCCATGGAGCGTCTCTTCTTCCGGCGTCCGCGCGAACTGACATTCGCGGCTCGTCTTGTTCGAGTGTCGCTGCATGTCACCGTGCCTTTACGGACAGATGGGCACGGTGTTGTTGAAGAAGAACCTTATCTGCGAAAAATCTCCGGTGGTGATGAGCCCGTTGGTGTCGAAGTCGTACTGCGGGCCGACGACGGCGGGATCCTGGTTGAAGAAGAACCTGAGGATGGAGGCATCGCCGGTGGTGACCCTTCCGTTGCGGCTGATGTCGCCGTGGAGGCTGCGCACGCACACCGACGCTCCACAATCGAGCAGCACGTGGCAGGTGTCATCCACGATTGGCGGATTGAAGGTCAGATGGATGGTGTTGCCGTCCACGACGGCGTCGGCGGGGTTGAGGATGACGCTGTCGGCGGCGTCCAGACAGGCCACGGTGACGTCCCCGGCGAAGCCCGTGGCGTCGTCCAAGTCAATCTCCAAGGACCTGATGCCGCCCAGTCGTGGTTCGACGGTGGCTTGCATCATGTCCAGACACAGCCTCCGGCCGTTGTGGTCGCGGCAACTGCGTGCCGCCAAGGCCTGGCAGCTTGGACAGTTGGCGGAGATGTCGTTGCTCTCGATGCCCAATCCGGTAAGCGGTGGGCAGATCAAGGAGTTGGGGTTCAGGCAACCGCGGACGAACACGCGATCGCCGAATTGAAATCCACCGGTGTTTTCAAGAAAGTAGAACGCGTTTTGGCTGACCAGAACCGGACAACCCTGGGGGCCCGGCATCAGGTCGCCACAACCTTCGAAACAACCGCCAATGGTGTTGCCCTCGATGCCCGGCAAGGTGAGCGGAGAGCAGATCGTCGAGTTGTCGTTGATGCAACCCTCGACCCAAACCCGATCGCCGGGGGCAAAGCCGCCGGCATTCTCCAGCACGTAGGCGGCCAGTGGGGTGACCAGGATGGGGCAACCCTGGGGGCCTATTTGCAGCAGGCCGCAGCCGCGGAAGGGGCGTAAACAGCCCGTCCAGGCAGCGTCCAGGCCCGCTTGAATGTCGGTTGTCAGGCCGACAAAGCCGGCAAGCAGCTTCTGGTTGGTTGAGACCACGTAGCCGGCATCGGAGAGCAGGTCGCCATCGGAAATCTGCACGCCGAGGCATTCATCGAACCAACCTGTTTCGGTGGAGAACCATATCTCCCCGTTGCCGACCAGATGGACCGCGTCCAGGCCAAAATCGCCGACGACGGGCATGGGGCAGAAGTTGGCCAAGAGTTGTTGATTGGTTCTCACGACGAAGCCGGCATCGGAAAGCAGGTCGCCATGTTTGAGCAGGACGCCCAGCACTTCGTCGAAGAGGTTCATCTCCATCGAAAAATACACTTGGCCTCCGGGCAACTCGAACACCGCGTCCAAGCCCACGTTGGGAGCGACGGGCTGGGGATTGAAGTTGGCGATCAGATCGGCGTTGGTTTTGACGATGGTGCCGTCGCCGGCCAGCAGGTCGCCGGGGCTGATGTTCAGGCCCCTGCACTCGTCGAACCAACCCAGCTCGGTGGAGAAGAGGGCCAGGCCGTCGGGTCGGTGGTGCAGGGCATCGAGCCCGAAGCCGGTGGTCCCGGGCATGGGGCAGAAGGCGCCCATCAAGTCGGCGTTGGTGTTGATGACTTGGCCGCGGGAGCTGAGTTCATCGCCCTCGCTGATGATTTGCCCGACATGATCCCCGGTGGTGGCGATGAAGTTCTGCTCAGTTGAAAAAAGAATGGGATCCGGGGCGGTCACCTGGGCTGCGACGGGATGGACCGCCATCATGACCCCGCATGCAACCGCCATGGACAACCCCAGGGTCACGCCACAATGATTCCGTTTTGATGCCGTCGCTGTCATTACCCACCTCCCGCGCATTGGCTGATGTGTGTACCCGAACCGCTTTCGTTCCCTCGGGCCGTCGGCGCGCAAAGCACTGATGTCGCCGGCGGCCCGATTCGCAATCAGCCCCGGGGCACTTGGCGTGCCACGGGGTTGTGGATCGGCTATGGCAAGGGGGATTGAATTGGGGGGGTGGTCGCAACTACTTGCCAAGGCGTAAGTTGCACGCGTCCCAGGGCTGGGGCCCGACGGTAGCAGCGTTTGTGGGCGGTGGATGATGGTGGCGCAAACCGGCCAATCGTAGCGGCGCGTCCCGGCCAATGGGAACCTGCGGGGGGAGTAGCGGGATCTCTCTGTCTTTGGGTCAAGGAGGAATGGACATACCGGTCGGCGTTCTTGACAATGAACCGGTGGTGGCTAAAGCCATAACGCACAATCATCGCGAAAGAGGTGTCGATGCTATCGAAAACCGGCGAACACGCACTTCGGGCCATGGTGTTCCTCGCCCAGCAGCAGGGCGAGGAGCCCGTCAGCGGCCCCCGGATGGCAGAGGAACTGAGCATCCCGCAGCGATACCTGTCGGCGATTCTGGGTGACCTGGTTCGAGGCGGGGTTTTGACTTCGGTGCGGGGCAAGGGCGGCGGCTTTAGCCTGGTGCGTCGCCCGGACCAGATCCGGTTGGCGGAAGTGCTGGGGCCGTTCGAGCCGGTCCTGCACGCCAATCGCAGCCCATGCCCTTTTGGGAATCCCGTTTGCAACGACGATGATCCCTGCGCGGGCCACGATCGTTGGAAGCCGATCAAAGTGGCCTATGCCGAGTTCCTTCACAACACGTCGTTGGAAGATGTTTCGCAGGAAAAGAAGCGCCGCCGAGCCAAGCGTCGTGGCCGAGCGAAGTGACCTTGGCTGGGCGGAAGACGTCCTGCCGTGCGCCGTCATCGATGGGCCCCTGCCTGCCGAACCTGTCAAAATGGCAATAGCGATCGGGTAACCGCCCGGGCCGCCGTTGCTAACCCGTTGCCAAAACAGGATTTAGGAAACCGCTGGTTCGGCCGGCTGTTTGGCACATGTTTTGCCTCGACCCCGGGTGCCTGCCGCGATGACAGGTTTCGCCGGCGGGACTGGTCAAGGATGTTTGACCGGGAATCAAGTGGTCGAATTGGAATCCAAAGGAGGTGCAGCATGTTCGCACATCGAATCAATGGATCGCAGCCGATCCGGCGGTTGCGAGACAACCTGAACCGCCTGTTCGACGACGTGTTCGAGGAGTTGCCGCAGGCCGGCGTGGGGCCTTGGTTCGAACCGACGTTCCCTGCCGTGAACGTCTGGGAGGACTCTGAGAACGTTTATGCCGAAGCGGAAATGCCGGGCATGAAGCTGGAGAACATCGAGCTGCTGATTGCGGGCGATGAACTGGCCATCAAAGGCGAACGTTCCCCAGCCGATGAGGACAACACGACGTATCACCGCAAGGAACGGTCTGCCGGTCGGTTCAGCCGGCTCTTGCGCCTGCCGATCGACGTCAAAGCCGACGGAGTCGAAGCCACGCTTCGGGACGGCATTCTCGAAGTGACCATGCCCAAGTCCGACGAAGCCAGGCCCCGCAAGGTCGAAGTCAAGGCGTTGACCAACTAGGCCGCCGGTGTGATCGCCGGTTTGCAAGGCGACAAAAACAGGAGTGCAATCATGACCACCACAAGTCTTCAAAAACCCGAGGAGTCCAAATTGGCACAAACCGAGCCGACTTGGAATCGGCTGCAGTTTCGGCCCAACGTGGACATCGTGGAGCGCCCCGGGGAGTTGACCGTCCTGGCGGACATGCCGGGGACCCGGGCTGAGGATGTCGATATTCAATTCGAAGGCGGCGTGCTGACCATTCATGCGAAGGTGCCGCGTCGTCAAGCGGAGGACACTGCCTACGTCCTGAAGGAGTACGGGGTGGGGGACTTCCATCGAACGTTCCAGGTCAGTGAGGCCATCGATAGTGAGCGCATCGGTGCCGAATACAGTGACGGCGTGTTGACGCTTCATCTCCCCAAGACCGAATCGGCCCGGCTGCGGAAGATCGCGGTGAAGGCCAAGTAATGGGGGTGGCGAAGTGTCGCGACGGGTGATTTGTGCGATTGAAGATGCTTCCGGAAGGAGGTGACTGCGATGAACCTGATTCCGTGGAGAAACAAGCGAAGCGGGAACGGTAGGCGAGAGACGTCAAGTGAGCTGGATTTGGGCCGGTTCCGGTCCGAAGTCCATGAGATGCTGGATCGGTTCTTCCGGGACCCGTTCGGCCTGCACCACCAACCCGATGCACTGCTTGAGGGGTGGGCTGTGCCGCTGGACGTGGTGGAGACGGACAAAGACATCACGCTCAAGGTGGAAGTGCCGGGTGTGGACCCCAAGGACATCGAGATCAACGTATCGGGCAACGGGCTGACGGTCTCGGGTGAGAAGATGGATTCAACGGTGCAGAGCCACGACGGCTGGTGCCATTCCGAGCGTCGATTCGGGCGATTTCGACGAAGCATACAACTGCCCAACAGCGTCGATACGGACAAGGTGTCGGCTGAGCACGCCCACGGGGTGCTGACCGTTCGAATCGAAAAACAACGTGCAGCCGCGCCCAAGCGCGTGGCGGTCAAAGCGCCGGCTCGCTAAGGAGCGAGACGGGCGCCGCATGATCGACCCGGTTGCGATGCGAAGAAAGTGGCGTAGCCGGCGTTGGGAAACCGTTATGTATGGCGAGTGAAGATCCCCGTGGGGAGGTGACGCGGTCCCCCGAACGACGCGCACCCCCCAGCGGGGGCTGGGGGGTAACCGGATGAGAACGCAAGACTTCTTCATGGTGCGATCGAGCGGGGCAGGCGGCTGGTGGAAATACCAGATGGCGCTCGGCGTAATGCTGGTGCTCGCGTCGTTGGCCATCGTGGCGTTCCCGGAGATTCTTGTGATCCTGGTTGCCGCCGGCATCCTGACCGTCGGGGTTGGGCTGATCGGATCGGCCTGGATGATGAGGCGCATCCCGGACCAGCCCACAGTCCCATCAGTTTTTGAGACGTTTGAATGGTGGCGCGGGGAGGCCATGCGGTGATACGCGTTGTGCTCAACATCTGGACGACGCTGGCGGGACTTGTGTCCGTGGGTCTGGGGGCCTGGTTCTGCCCTTGGGACCTCCTGGCCGGCCTGACCACGCTGGTTTTGGGGCTGATGCTTGTGGGGCTTGGTGTCGCGTTGTTCCAAGAAGGGGCTGGTCGGGGCTGTGTCGCGGTGGCGGTGCCGAGCAGACCCCCGATCCAGCGCCCGGTACGATGCCCAACAGACCATGGCGCAGCCCGGACGCGCCGCCGGGTTGCGTAGCGGCGATGTCGAAAGTTGCAAGGGGCAAGGTCTGGCACCGAACAATCATCGCGTCAGGACGTATGTTTCTGATGGATTCCAAATCGAAAGGAGGCAGATCATGCATTCGCGGCGAAGTTGGATAATCGGTGCCTTCATGGGCGTTGCAGCCATCGGTCTGGGAGCGGCGTTTCCGGATCTGGTTTCTCGGGCGGCCTATGCTGTGGATCGAGGCAAGGCGACGGCTTCGCGGGAGCGATTAGCCGGCGTGCAGGACCTTTCGACGGCCTTTGAAGAAGTCGCCAAGGTCATCGATCCCTCGGTGGTGAACATCAGTTCGGTCAAGCGGATCGGGGCTACTCAGAAGATGCAGCGATTGCCGGATCCGTTCTTTAACGGTCCGTTTCGCGACTTCTTCGGCAACGGTTTCTTCGATCGATTCTTTCATCAAGGCGGCCGGCAGCGGGGGTTCGTCCAGCAGGGACTGGGGACGGGCGTTCTGGTGACCGAGGACGGCTACGTGCTGACCAACGACCACGTGGTGGCCGGTGCCGACGAAGTGACGGTCAAACTCTCCGACGACCGCACCTTTAGCGCCAAAGTGATCGGCACCGACCCCAAGACCGACCTGGCGGTCGTCAAGATCGAGGCGACGGACCTGTACCCGGCCACACTGGGCAACTCGGATGAAGTGCGCATCGGCCAATGGGTGGTGGCCGTCGGCAACCCGTTCGGACTTTCGCACACGTTGACGGCTGGGATCGTCAGCGCCAAGGGCCGATCCAACGTGGGCATCGTGGACTATGAGGATTTCATCCAGACCGATGCAGCCATCAACCCCGGCAACAGCGGCGGCCCGCTGGTCAACTTGCAAGGTGAAGTGGTGGGCATCAATACAGCCATCTTCTCAAAAAGCGGCGGGTACATGGGCATCGGGTTCTCGATTCCCATCAACATGGCCAAGTCGGTGCTGCACAGCCTGATCCAAGACGGCAAAGTGGTGCGTGGATGGCTTGGGGTTGGCATTCAGGACCTTAACGAAGGTCTTGCCAAGTCGTTCGACTACGACGGGAAGGACGGTGTGCTGGTCGGGGACGTGACGCCCGACAGCCCGGCCGACAAAGCCGGTTTCAAGTCCGGGGACATTATCACTTGGTACGACGGCAAGAAGGTGCCCAACATGGAGAGGCTGCGCTCGCGCGTGGCCCAGACCAAGCCGGGGAAGGACGTGGCGGTCAAGGTGTTCCGCGACGGTCAGTACAAGAGCCTGACGGTGCAGATCGGGGAACTGGAGAGCGAACAACTGGCCTCAGCCGGTAAGGCGACCGCGGTGGGTGAGTTGGGCATGACCTTACGCACGTTGACGCCGGAGATCGGGCAACAACTGGGATACGAGGACGACGTTGAAGGCGTGGTGGTCACCAGCGTCGAACCGTTGAGCGCCGCAGACAGGGCGGGAATTCGGGCCCGGGACGTCATCGTGAGCGTGCAGGACCATGAAGTGAAGAACGTCCGGGATTTCGGCAAGGTGCTCAAGAAGTACGATCTGACAGAAGGCGTGCGGCTGGGAGTGCGTACCGGAAGCATGCGGCGATTCGTCTTCCTGAGAACGGTCAAGTAGAGGAGGAGTTCTAGGGGTGTTGGGGCCCGCGCCGCGGTGGCCAACGGAGTCGCCGCCGGCGCGGGTTCTGACGTCCGGGGCGTCCGGCCGCCGAACTGGGCTGGTAGGACTTGAACCTACAACCTCCTGATCCAGAGTCAGGCGTTCTGCCAATTGAACTACAGCCCATCGAGGGGAGGTATTTCAGCCGCCTAAGGGATGGCTGTCAAGGGATCGGGCGGCGCTTGATCTCACCGTCGGCGTTGAGCTAAGCGTTCCGCGTGTGCCACCAGTACCCGTCTTGCATATCCGCCGATACCATGCAGCATCATGGGACGATCGCTCCTGCTTCGCAAGGACGTTTTCTCCTGGTGCGTTTATGACTGGGCCAACTCGGCCTATGTCACCAGCGTCATTACCGTCCTGCTGCCGGTGTATTTCCTGACGTTGACGCCTGATGTTGGGGGGGCTGTGACGGTG
>JBHHVM010000130.1:0-8511 GCA_046754265.1 Phycisphaerae bacterium | reverse complement strand
GCAAAGAAACCCCGCACCGCCCGCCGGGCCGGTGCGTCTAGTTCCTGCCCGAGGCGGTCACGAAGCAATTGGGCGAAGCGCTGCCTGCGCTTGTAGTTGATCAGCCACTCCAGCGTTCCAAAACACCGCCCGATGCGGTACAGGCCCGGCAATCCGAAGCAGCGCATCAACAGCCATAGCACCGCCCGCATGCAGCGGAAACTGATCCGCTGCCACAAACCGATGTGGAGTTCGAGTTGCGAGTTGCCCGTTGCCAGTTGTGCAGGCGCAGCCTGAGTGGTCATGAATTCAGCACGGTCCAGAGCCAATGTTGAGTTCGAGTGGCGAGTTTCGAGTGGCGATTTGTGCGGGCGCCGCCCGACCTGGGGTCGGCTGCGTATGGAACCGTCATGCACTGGCCAGCCATGGCCACCATCGAAGCGGTGCATACAACCATCGCCACCCACCAGAAGGTAGGCCGGGCCGTCAGCAGCCAGACGGTCAACGAGCCGGCCGAGACCATGAGACCGCCCAATGTGGGGCCCAAGCGGACCCATACCGGGGGTGGCCCAGCCAATATGCGTTTGCCACCGGCGTGGGTTCGGCAGGACCGGCAGTAGCGGTTGCCGTCCAGCCCTTGCTGAAGCGTTTCCATATCCCGGCAGCGGTGACATCGGCCAAGAGCGCTGCGCCGATCCATCACTCGTGCCGAGCACTGCAACAAAGCGTAGGCCCGGGTCACCTGGTGGAACTTGGCCCGATCGCTGTCCGGGGCCGATCGCCCGTGGTTGCGGTCCGGATGGTAGCGCACCGCCAGGCGGCGATAAGCCCGCTGAATCTCCCGCCAGGACGCGCCGGACGTTAGACCCAAGGCGGCCAGGCACTCGAATCGGGTTGGATCTTTGGGATGGTGCATGTCTCTGACGCCTTCCGGCCCGGCGGTTGATCGTGGCGTCCGCCCTATCCCGATATGGTAACGTCGGTGGGCTATCCGTCCAAAACGCACCTTCAGTCATCACGACAGACGGCGTCGGCCTCGATTTCGATGAGCATGTCGGGGTCGATGAGGGCCTGGACCTGGACCATGGTGGTGGCTGGGGGATGGTCGGAGAAATACTCGGCATGAGCCCGGCCAAAGTCTTCCCATCGGGTTATGTCGGTGACCAGCATCCGGGTTCGGACCACGCAGGTGCCGTCGGCGCCCAGTTTGGTCAGGGTCTGATCGATGATTTCCAGGCAGCGATTCGCTTGGGCATAGCCGTCACCCGGGGCCACGGTCCGCCCGGCTTCGTCAACCGGGGCGGTGCCGGTGATGTAAATGTGATCGCCCGCCCGGACTGCTCGGCAATAGCCCACCTTCTTTTCCCAGGGGGTGTCCGTAAAGACGCGTTGAAACGACACGGGATAGACCCTCCTTCTCTTGGTTCGTCATCCGGGAAATACACCCGATACTACCCTCCTTGCCGGGGTGGTCAGAACGACTTTATGGCTGCCGACCTTTGCCCGGACAAAAGGGATGCTTACAGTACGGGGTGGTCACCGGCAAAGGAAACCTTGGGGCATTTGCTCATGGTCATCAACCCCACCGAAATTGCGTCAGCCCTCGAAGCGGCCGGCAGTCTGCCTGCAGTCGACTTGACTGGGATGCAAAGGACCGCGGTGCTGGCGCCCATCGTGCAGCGGGCTGAACCGATGCTGGTCCTCATACGCCGGGCGGACCGGGGCGACCCCTGGTCCAACCACATCGCCTTTCCCGGCGGTCACATCGAGGAGGCGGACACCAGCGATTTGGCGGCCGCCTTCCGGGAGACGGGCGAGGAATTGGGCGTCGGCCAAGACGACATCGCCTATCTCGGGTCGTTGGGCCATTTTCCGGTGCAAACCCTGACGGTGGACCTGCATGCTTTTGTGGGGTTTTGGAACGGTCAGGGTGGGATCAGACCCGACCCGGCGGAGGTGGCCCGAGTTTACGAAGTGGCCCTATCTGATCTGTTGGAACAAAATCACAGCCTCGGTTGGGCGGGTCGAACCGCCGCCCAATTGGGCCGACGTCTGGAGTATCGACTCGAAGACGCGGTGGCCTGGGGCGTGACCGCCCGAATTATTCACCGATTGCTGGAGGTCATTGGCCCGGTGCTGGAATGATTCCCGGGATCCGTGACAGAATCGGCGGGGGCTGTCGTTCCGTCCCGCAGGGACTCGGTTGTACTCTTGGCGACCAGTCCCAGCACTCCGTGCTGGGCTACAGTCAAATGCCCCAACGGGGCATGTTCGGCGAGATACGGCAAAAAAGATGCCCGTCAATTCTGTCACGGACCCTGATTCGCACGGCTTGGTGCCCAGGCATTGACGAAGCCAGCCCCAATTGTTTACCATTTGACCGGCGACATGGATGTCGCTGACTGCGTCGGAGCTTTCTGGCATGAGCAGAACCGAAGAGCGCCCCCAAGTAAGATCCAGCATTCGCCCCCGGCGGCAACCTCCGTATCACGTCATCTTGCACGACGATGACGATCACACTTACGAATACGTCATCGACATGCTGCGGAAGCTTTTTGGCCACACCCTCGAACAGGCTTATAGCATCGCGGTGGAGGTGGACCAGAACGGTTTGGCCATTGTGGACACCACCACTTTGGAGCGGGCGGAGTTTAAGCAGGAACAGATCCATTCCTTCGGCCGCGATCTGCGCTTGCAGCGCTCGGACGGGGCCATGACCTGCACGATCGAGCCGAGCGTCACAGCTTAGATTGCAAAGGGCCTGGTATCGTCTCGGTTGATTATTCGGCCGATCCGTCTTCGACCCAGTCCGCGCGCACGCGCTCGATGGATTGGGCCTTACCTGTGGCGGGGTCCACCGTCACGGCGATGCCGCAGAGGCGCACGTCATCGGTGGCCACATTGAAGGGCATGGGCACGGCGCTGAGGATGGCTCCCAAGACCCGTTCCTTGGATCGGCCCAAGACCGAATCGTAGGGGCCGGTCATGCCCAGGTCGGTGATATAGGCGGTCCCCTGGGGCAAAATGCGCTCATCGGCGGTGGGCACGTGGGTGTGCGTGCCGAAGAGAATGCTGACCCGCCCGTCTAAGTGCCAGCCCATGGCAATTTTTTCGCTGGTGGCTTCGGCGTGCATGTCCACCACGATGATGCGCACGTCCGGGGGGATGGTCTTCAGGATGCGATCGATGGTTCGATAGGGGCAGTCGGTCTGTTGGTTGATGAACAGCCGACCCAGCAGGGCGACCACCGCCACCTTATGACCGGCCTGGGTCTGGTAAATGGCGACGCAGCGCCCCGGAGCCTCGGCGGGCAAATTGGCAGGCCTGACGATCTGCTTGGACTCTTCTAGGGTGGGAATAATCTCCTTGCGGCGAAAGACGTGGTCGCCCAAGGTCATCAAGTGAGCCCCGCAGGCGAGCATCTTTTTGTAAAGCGCCGGGGTCAAGCCGCTGCCCGAGGCGACGTTCTCCACGTTGACCACGTTGCAGTGGATGTCCCGCTCGTCGGCCAGCCGCGGCAGAGCTTGGGCCAGGACACGGCGTCCCGGCGAACCGACCACGTCGCCGACGCAAAGGATGTTGACCACTTTTTTTCCCCGTCCTGCAAGGCCCGGCTTGAACTTGGCCCCTAGCGAGCGTACTCCACCGCCCGCATCTCTCGCAGCACGGTGACTTTGACTTCACCCGGATAGGTCATCTCCTCTTCGATGCGTTTGGCGATGTCGCGGGCGATTTTCGAGGCTACCCCGTCGTCCACCCGATCGGAATCCACAATGACGCGGATCTCCCGGCCCGCCTGGATGGCATAAGCCTGGCGAACGCCGTTGTTTTCGGTGGCGATGCCCTCAAGCTGCTCCAATCGCTTGATGTAGCGGTCCAGCGACTCTCGCCTGCCGCCGGGGCGCGAGGCGCTGATCGCGTCGGCGGCGGCCACCAAGGGTGTGTAATGGCTGGTGGCCTCGATGTCGCCGTGATGGCCGGCAATGGCGTTGAGCACCTCCGGCCTTTCGTTGAGACGGCGGCAGATGTCAGCCCCGATCTTGGGATGACCGCCCTCGACCTCGTGGTCCACCGCTTTGCCGATGTCATGCAGCAACCCACAACGGCGGGCCAATCGCCCGTCCAGCCCCAACTCGTCGGCCATGGTCTGACAGAGATAGGCGACTTCGATGCTGTGCTGCAGCACGTTCTGGCCGTAGCTGGTCCGGTAGCGCAATCGGCCCAGCAGGTCCAGGATCTTACGGTGCAAACCGGCGACGTTGGCTTCGATGGCTGCCCGCTTGCCCAGGTTGAGCAATTCCTTTTCCAACTCCTTGCGGGTGCTGTCGACGATTTCTTCGATTCTGCCGGGGTGAATGCGACCATCCTGAATCAGTCGCTCCAACGACTGGCGGGCCACTTCTCTGCGGATGGGGTCGAAAGCACTGACCACCACCACGCCGGGGGTGTCGTCCACAATAACGTCGACGCCGGTGGCTTTCTCAAAGGCCCGGATGTTTCGGCCCTCCCGACCGATGACCCGGCCCTTCATGTCGTCGGAGGGGATGTCCACCGTCGAGACGGTGTTGTCGCAAGTATGGTCGGCCGCGTAGCGCTGGATGGCGGTGACGAGAATCTCGCGGACTTTTTGGGCGGCGTTGTCGCGGGCCTCGGACACGGTCCGCTCGATCATGACGGCCGCTTCGCCCTCCAGTTCATGCTCCAAATTGGAGAACAGCTCGGTCCTGGCCTGGTCCGCGCTCATGCCGGAGGTCTCCAGCAGCTTGGCGCGTTGCCGTTCGAGTTGGCGATCGACCTCCTGCCGAATCTCCTGAACCTGCGCTTCCTGGTCGGCCAGTTTCTGGGCCTGCTGTTCGAGGTTCCGCTCCTTGGTGGTCAGCGTGTCCAGCTTGCTTTCCAGATTGTCCTCGCGCTTGGCGAGGCGTTTCTCCAGGTCTTTGAGTTCAGTCCTGGTTTCGGCGGTCTCCTTCTGGAATTGCTCCTGCCATTTGCTGTATTCGGCTTTGGCTTGCAGCCCAGCCGTTTCGATCGTGTGCCTGGCCTCGGCCTGTGCCTCGGACAGGGCCCGCTCGGCTTGGAGCCGGCGCTGCTCGGCCTGCATGCGGTGGAGAACAAAAAACACGGCGCCCAGCACGCCCGCGCCGATCAGGGCGCCGATCATACCGGGCACCAACATGTCCGTGACCGCGGCCACGGGTAGATGAATGAGGGATTGCATGGTTGTGGTTTCCCTTACGCATATGGATGTCTCGCCGACGATGCGGGCGTTGGGCCCGCGGGGCCACCGGGCGGCCGAACCCTGTCGGCCTGTCGTACACCGGTGGCACGCTCGGCAGAGTCTGTTCCTATCGCGAATTCCCAAACCGGATTTCGCCGACCGTCCGGCGCCGCAGGGCGCAGACTGGCGATCGGACCGCAGGGGTCAACAACCGGTCTTCCAAGAGGTGTTGTGGCCGTCGGCTGGATGCGCCGAGTTGGACCGGGGAGGCTCCCGTCTATTCGATTCGTCGATCCACCGTCAACCAGCCGTTTCCGTTGCCATACGAAGCATTCAAAAAGGCACTCATTCTTGGATTATCTGACTAAGGCCCGTCCAACCCGCCGGCCGGCCTCCCGAATGGGGAGGCATCCAGCAGGGCCGGGCGAGACCGGCCCTAGGGGCTACCGGTCAAACCACCTGCGCACAAAAACCGATGTTGGCCAATTCTCCTTTCAGGCATTGAGCCCGGCGGCACCCTTTTGTATGAAGCAGTACGCCGCAGGCCCGATGGCGTTCTGGCCAAATGTCCTAACTCGTTTGCCCACAATAGATTAGGAATCATACCCTTATGGGCACCCGACAGTATAAATCAAGGGGTTGAACTGTCAAGCGGCCTTTGGGGAACAAAGACCGCCGGCCCACCGGTTGTGCTGGGGCGGTCGGGAGAGGCCGATGGGGCGGGCTAAAGCCGAAGTGAATAGAATGTTACTTGTTTGGCGCTGTGGCAACGGATGCAATGACTGGATGGGGCGGCCCGTGGGGCTGTCCCCAGCCGCGGGAGGATGTGATTTGATGATTCGGCGAATCGGGCTGATGTGGGCATGGGCCGTCGCGGCGGCGGCTTTGGCGTCGGGGGCGACGGTTCTGGCCCAGTCCCCAGCCCGGAGCGGGGCCCCCAAAGCGCCCGTCAAGCTGCTGCCATCGGTCACCGGGATCACGCCCGGGGCCCGGTTCGATGTGGCACTGCAATACGACTTGGCCGACGAGTGGCACATCTATTGGAAGAACCCCGGCGACAGTGGTGCTCCTCCGAAGGTGGAGTGGAAGCTGCCCCCGGGCTTTTCCGTTGAGGGGCTCCGCTTTCCCGCCCCGTCCCGGCACGTGTCGGGGCCTGCCGATTTTCGGCTGACCACCTACGTACTGGAGGGCACGCCCGCCCTGCTGGCCCGAATCACCGCCCCGCCCGACCTCAAGCCTGGAACCCAGGTGACCCTGGCAGCCAAGGTGACCACCCTGGTCTGCAAAGACATGTGCCTGATGGAACAGGCTGAGGTCTCGACCACGTTGCCGGCCGTGACCGCGGCGCCGGAGGTCGAACCCGCTCACGCCAAGGAGTTCGCTTCAGCCCTCGATAACCTGCCCAAGCCCAACAGCAAGTGCCGCTACTTCAAGGTCAGCGCGACCCCGTCGGTCAAATCCGTGGAAGTCGGCGGCAGCCTGGAGATGGAGGTGGCCATCAAGATCACCGCGGGCCACAAGATTCAGTCGCACACGCCAGCCGCCTCCTTCTTGGTGCCAACCGATGTCATCGTCGAGCCGATCAAGGGCGTGGAGTGGGGCACGTTTGTCTTCCCCAAACCCAAGGAGCGGATGGACAAGGTTCTGAAGCTCAAGATGAGCGAATACACCGGCACCGCTGTGGTTCGCCTGCCAATTACCAAAATCAACGACGATGCCCGAGGCGACCGGTTGAGCATCAAGGGCGTCGTGGTCGCTCAAGCCTGCAACAAGAAGGGCCAGTGTTTCCCGCCCGAGGCGGTGGAATGGTCCACCACGGTCGAACTGACCGGAGCCCAGGCCGCTGAACTTCCGGCCGCCGATCAGGCAGGTGGTGACGCCGGTCAGGCGGCGCGGGATCCGGCGCTGGCAACCGTGGGCGATTCCGCCTCGAACGACGCACCGGGCCCCGATTCGACTTCGCTGTCGCTGCCGGCGATGTTGTTCTTTGCATTCCTGGGCGGGATCATTCTCAACGTCATGCCCTGCGTTTGGCCGGTGCTGTCCATCAAGATCCTCAGCTTCGTGCAGCAGGCCCACGACGATCCCAAGCGCGTTTTGAAGTTGGGCGGCCTGTTCGCCTTGGGGATTCTAACCTCCTTCTGGATCCTCGGCGGCATCGCGGTAGCCAGCAAAGCGGCGGCTGGCGGTGCCACTTGGGGCACGCAGTTTTCCAACCCCAATTTCGTCATCGTGATGGCTGCGGTGCTGTTTGTCTTCGGCGTCAGTTTGTTCGGCGTCTTCGAGATCAACCTGCCCGGGGTTGCCGCCGGTTCGCTAAGCTCAGCCAGCCAAAAGGAAGGCTATGCCGGGTCCTTCGTCAAAGGGATGCTAGCCACGGTGCTGGCCACGCCCTGCACAGCCCCCCTGTTGGGACCGGCCATTGCGGTCGCCTTCACCCAGACCGGGACTGTCATCATGTTGGCCATGACCGCCATCGGCCTGGGAATGGGGCTGCCCTACGTCATCCTGGCCTACAAGCCGAGCTGGCTGGGCTTCCTGCCCAAACCCGGGCCGTGGATGGATACGTTCAAGCAGTTGACCGGCTTCTTGCTGATGGGCGTGGTGATCTGGTTGCTGTGGGTGCTGGGCGCCCTAGTGGGCCAAAGCGGCGTCGTGGCCACGGTCGCCTTCCTGACCCTCCTGGGGCTGGCTTGCTGGATGTACGGGCTCATCAAGATGACCTGGACTGTCACCGGGCGGCTGGTCGGCGTGGCAGCCACGCTGGCCATTGCATTGGGCGGGGGCTGGTTTGCTTACGGCTACATGTACACCGGGCCTGAACAAGCCCCGCAGGTGCTCTTGGCAGAGGGCCAGATGCCGCTGCTGCCCGAGGCGGCGGACTGGGAGGATAAGACGCCGTGGATCCATCATCAGCCGGGCCTGGACAAGATGTTGGCCTCGGCTGGGCATACGGTCTTGGTCAACTACACCGCCACTTGGTGTACCGAGTGTCAAATCCAGAAGAAGACGGTCCTGGAGACCCAGGCCATTCGCCGACACATGCGCGAGTTGGGCGTAGTCCCGCTCAAAGCCGATTGGACCCGCAAGCCGACCTGGATTACCAAAGAGTTGAAGAAGTACGGCCGACCCGGAGTGCCACTGAATGTCATCCTACCGGCCGGCCGACCGGACGAGCCGATCATCGTCCCGCTGCACTTCAGCAAGGCCGACCTTGAAAAGCTACTCAACGATGCGGGGCCCTCAGCCGCCGAAACAAGTCCCAGAGTCGCCCGGGCTGGGCTGACTCCGTAAGAGCCCGTGCCAACCCGGTG
>JBHHVM010000129.1:0-8524 GCA_046754265.1 Phycisphaerae bacterium | reverse complement strand
GGACCACCGCCGGATCCCCGAGTCGCCCGGAAATAAACGCGTGTTCGCTGCCCTGACGGTAGATCAAGCGACGGCAGGTCACCTCCCCCTGTCCCGCCTGCCGAAGTCGCACAGCCCGGCCCGTGGCGGTGATGACCAGCGGCTCCTCATCGGCCTTGTCCTGTTGCTCTGCATCCGCTGGGGCCCGTTTCTCGATGGCTTTGACCACCAGCGGGCCCGTCCAGTCCACCGCCAGTTCACCGCCCGGCGGTGCGGGGGCCTCCTGGTCACTCGAGGGCTCGGCATCGGTCTCGTCGGTCTCGTCGGGTTCCTCGGCGACGCCGCTGCGATCCCGGGCGGCTTGACGCTCCTTGGACCCGAAGTCAAAGACCAACTCAAGCGCGTCGGACAGCAGATCGGTCGCCGCCCGACCCTCCTCGATCTGTTGAACGCGCACCTGGCCGGTAAAAGCCGCGTGATAGCGAACCGTCGGGCGCCGGTCTTCTTGCTTCTTGTCACCCATGGGCAGCACGGGGATATCGTCCTCGCCCTCCGCCGTGGGTTCCGGGGCAACTTCCGGTGGCGTCACAGCCAACAGCTCAGGATCTTCCTCCTGCTCGATCACCTCGTCGGTGCCCGGCAGCGATATCTTGAAACGATCGCCCATGCCGCGGACCCGAATCCGCCCTTCTTTCTTGATCTCCAACAGTTCGATGCTCGAGTCGCTTTCGTTGTAGCGCAGCGACAGGCCCGTTCCGCTGACCGAGGCTTCGACCGAATCGAGATTGAACGGGCCCGGGCTGGTAACGCGGGCGTAGTCCCGATCGAAATCCAATTCGTCCAGCCTGACGGTGATCAGCCGATCCGGCGTGGGGTGCAGCCGCTCCTCTTCGGGCAGGGCCTGACGTTGCTCGTCATTCAGGCGGTCCACCTGAATGACCACCTCGCCCATCAGCTTGCCGCGCCGCAGGTCCGGCTTGTCCCGCTGGCCCGACTTGAGCTGCACCACGCCCGACTCGGCACGGATTTCCACCAGTTGGCCGTTGGGGGTGCGCAGCTCGATGCGCGGGTCGGTGACCTGAAACTGGTCGTCCACGTCCTCGCTGGGTTCCCAACCCTCATACGACAGCGTGGCCGTGGGTCGGTCGTCCTCGGGGTCATAGAATGTGATATTGCCCCTCGAAGTCGCCCCCCCCCGCAAGGCCATGTTCTGGCCCACGTTGACGCTGGGCCCATCGGCCACGGGCGAACCGCCCGGTTCGACGGCGGGCAATAGATCTTCGGGAATGGGCCGGTGCCGCGTCTGCAGGGTCGGAGCGGGACCACGCTGACTCGATTGATAGATGGCAAACAGAACGCCGACAATGGCCAGCGTCGCCGATCCTAGAATCAGCGTGCGAACCATCGCATAGCCTGGTCGGGGCGCGTTCATCGCCAAAAGACGCCTCAATTCCCTCTACGATTCACTCATCCGGGCAACAAGGTCGGTCCATCGGCCCTGTTTGCGGAGGATCAACTCCACCACCTCAGCCACCGCCCCCCCACCGCCCGGGCGGCGGGTCACATACTGGGCCAAGCCTTTGACCGCCGGGACCGCATTGTACACCGCCACGGGCAATGCACAGGCCCCCATCGGGCCTGAATCCGGCAAATCGTCTCCCACATAGCATACCCGGTCATCCCCCCTCTCCAGCCGCTCCAGCACCTGCCCGTAGGCTGCGGACTTGTCGTCCACTCCCTGAATCACCGTCTTAATCCCCAATTCGTCGGCCCGGCGGGCAACGGCCTGCGATTTCCGACCCGAAACGATGGCCGAAACGCCCCCAGCCTGGTGCCAGAGTTTCAGGGCGCAACCGTCCTGCACGGCGAACGTGCGACCGGTCGGCCCCGCGTCGTCAAAGCCGACTTGGCCGGAGGTAAGCACGCCGTCTACGTCGAGGATTAGCACGTCGATCAGGCGGAGGTCCATGAATTCGCCCGCAAACACCCAAGCAACGATTGTCCAGCCCGTCTCCGTTTTCGTCAAGGCGGGCCCGGCACCTTGCAAAAGCCCACCCCAGCACGTACTTTCCCGCCGGAGTCTTTCGACCATGCGAGTATTGTCCGGCATCCAACCCAGCGGAAAACTGCACCTGGGCAATTACCTGGGGGCCATCAAGCAGCACATCGAGCTGCAACAGGGTAAAGATGCCCTCTACTTCATCGCCAACTACCACTCGCTGACCACCGTACAGGACGCCGACCGCTTGCGAGACCTAACCCGCGACGTGGCCCTGGACTACCTGGCCCTGGGCTTGGACCCAGCCAAAGCCTGTCTGTTCAGACAATCCGATGTCCCCGAAGTCTGCGAATTGGCCTGGATCCTCTCGACGGTGACCGGCGAAGGTCTGCTCCGCCGGGCCCATTCCTATAAAGACAAGGTAGCCAAGGGCATCTCCGCCACCATGGGCCTGATGAGCTACCCCCTGCTCATGGCCGCCGATATTCTCATCTACGACAGCGACCTCGTCCCGGTCGGACAGGATCAGGTCCAGCACCTTGAAATGACCCAGGACATCGCCGCCTATTTCAACAACACCTACGGCCACGACGTGCTAAAACGCCCCGAGGTCCAACTGAACCATGCCTGCGTGGTCCCCGGCGTGGACGGCCAAAAAATGTCCAAGAGTTACGGCAACACCATCGACCTCTTCGACGAACCGCAGACGACCCGCAAACGGATCATGGGCATCAAGACCGACAGCACGCCCTTAGAGGCCCCCAAAGACCCGCAGACCTGCAACGTCTTCGCCCTCTACAAATTGCTGGCCGAACCCGACGAAACCCAAGCCCTCGCCCAACGATACCGCGCCGGCGGCATGGGATACGGCGACGCCAAGAAAGCATTGGCTGAAGTCTGCGAGCGAGTCCTTCGCCCGGCCCGGAACCGCAGGGCCGAACTGGCCCGCGACCCCGATTTCGTCGAAGATGTGCTGCTCCAAGGTGCCCGGCGTTCGCGCAAACTGGCCCGGGACGTCATGCACCGGGTGCGAGAAGCCTGCGGCATCGTGGTTGGAGAGTCTACCGCTTAGAGACGGTCGCAACGCACCGGGCGACCAGGGACGGTTTCATTGAGCGACTTTCGCGTAGATCTCGACGTTTACAACGGGCCCATGGATCTGCTGTTGTTTCTGATCCGCCGCGAAGAGGTGGACATCTACGACATTCCCATCGCCCACATCACCCAGCAGTACGTCGGCTACGTCAATCTCATCCAGGCCATGGACCCCAACCTGGCCGGCGATTTTCTGGTGCTGGCCGCCACCCTCATGGAGATCAAATCCCGAACCCTGCTGCCGTCACCCCCGCTTGAAGAGGGTGCCGATGAAATCATCGACCCCCGCCTCGAACTGGTCCGCCAACTGCTCGAATACAAAGCCTTCAAAGACGCAGCCCAATCGCTCGGCGCCGCCGCCCAGTGGCAGGCCCTCAAATTCACGCGCCGTCCCGTTCTACCCCAAGCCGAGTCCGAAGACCTGGACCTCGAAGAAGTCGCCGTCTGGGACCTGCTCGACGCCTTCAACAAGTTGCTCGAACAAACCGGCCAGCGGGACCAAACCCACGATGTGGTCTATGACGACACCCCCATCGCCCTCCACGCCGCCGACGTCGTGGATTCCTTGCAGCGGGCCGGTGGCTCGCAGCGCTTCGAACAGATTTTTGAGGGTCGCTCCCGCAGCGAGCTCATCGGCCTGTTCCTGGCCCTCTTGGAGCTGATCCGGCAGCGACGCCTTCGCGTCGAACAGGATAAGCCCTTCGGCACCATCACCCTCCACCTGCTCAGCGGAGCCCCCATCGAGCCGGAGGAGTTCGATCTGGAGGATTCACCAACCACTGACGGAGACACCATCGATGAACCCTAGCGAGCGGCTCACCTCGCTGAACCTCTCCCTTCCCAATACCGCCACGCCGGTGGGCAGCTATGTCCCAGCCCTCAAGACCGGTCGCGACGTCTACACCAGCGGTCAATTGCCCATGCGCGAAGGCCGCCTGACCTGCACCGGCAAAGTCGGGGCCGACGTGACCCTGGCCGACGCCGCCGACGCCGCCGAATTGGCCGCCCTCAACGCGGTGGCCGCCGTAGCCTCCGTCGCCGGGGGCATCGACCGCATCGATCAAATCGTCAAGGTGACCGTCTTTGTCAACAGCGCCCCGGGCTTCACCGACCAGCCCAAAGTCGCCAACGGCGGCAGCAACCTACTCGCCGAAATCTTCGGCAACGCCGGCAAACACGCCCGCAGCGCCGTAGGAGTAGCCGAACTACCCCTAAACGCCGCCGTAGAGCTGGAACTGATCGCCCGAGTGAAATAAACGGCTCGGGGCCGTACAATGCCATGACAAACCGCGAGACAGAGCGCAACGTACTGGAAATAGAGGGCCAAGCCCGCCGCTGGCAGACGATCCAGAGGAGTGTTGTGCTCCGTTACCAGGATCGTGGAGAAACCATGTGATTAAGAAACTAGGTTTTGGTCTTCGAGGTGTGGCGTGGATTTGCGTGCTGTACCCGACGCTTTTGCCGGCATGCGCAGGGACGAAGACAACATTCCTTCGTATCCAGGGCCGGCCCGACCACGCAGTACGCAAGATCGCTCTAAACCCTAGCGGTGGGATTCTGGCCGATGCAATCGGCATGGAGTTACTCAATCGCGGCTTCACCGTCATTGATACGCAAGACACCTCGAATCTGTTTATCCGTCTTGGCATGGAAGAACTAGAAGTAATGGAGCCCCAACAACTGCGAAAACTCCGTGACGAATATGACATTGATGCCGTTCTGGCAGTGCGGGCTGCGACAACTGATTCCCAATTGATTGTCGCTGCCAGCGTACGGCTAATAAGCACGCACACAGGCGGCGTTTTGGGCGGCCTTGGGTGGGAAAATGCGAAAGGCGGTGGCGTTGGTTCGGCAGCAGACCACATGGTCAAGAAAGGCGTGACGGATGCCGCCAGAGAAATAGTCAAGGGTCTCATTCAAAGCGCAGGCCTAGAATCGCAGACCAAGTAGGTACAATCACGTGTGAATGTATGAAGGTGACGGCGAAGGCAGGTGAGCCACCTGCCCTAAGCGACTTCCGACCGATAGAAGCCTGCCCGCAAAGCCCCAACCCGCTCAGTTCAACTCCACCGCAGACTGATACTCGGGAATCTCCACCGGCCATCCGATGCGCTCACGGATGTCCTTGGCCAGGGCCTCAGCCGCATCCAACTCGCCGTGCGTCAAGAAGATGCGCCGCGGCACCTCTTCAAACGCTTCCAACCACCCGGTCAGCCCGTCATGGTCGGCATGCCCACTCAGCCCGCCGAGTTCGACGATACGCGCCCGAACCTGATGATCTTTGCCGTGAATGCGCACGTGGGGATTGCCGTCCACCAGTTGACGGCCCAACGTGCCATGGGCCTGATACCCGACGAATAGAATCGTGCATTCAGCCCGCCACACATTGCGTACTAGATGGTGCTTGATCCGCCCCGACGTACACATCCCTGAACCAGCCATGATGATGCACGACTCTTTGATCTTGTTGATGGCCCTTGAATCGTTCGAGTCGCGCACCAGCGTCAGCCCGGCATACTTGAACAGCCGGTTGCCCGAAAGCAGCACGTCCACCGCTTGGGTGTCCAAGCATTCCCGATGCCGGCGAAACACCGCGGTCACATCGACAGCCATGGGGCTATCCAGGTAAGTTTTGATCGCCGGGATGCGCTCTGCCCGAACCAGGTTGCCGATGTGATACACCAGCTCTTGGGCTCGCTCCACGGCAAAGGTCGGAATGATCAGGTTGCCCCCGCAACCCTCCACGTGATTGATGACCTCAGCCATGCCGGTTTCCACGTCGCCGTCAGAATTGTGGCGACGCCCACCATACGTGGATTCCATCACCACAAAGTCTGCCCGCGCCAACCGGGCTGGGTCGTGAATCAACGGTTTACCCACTTGGCCGATGTCGCCCGAAAACACGATGGTGCGCTCCTGCCCGTTTTCGCGCACGCTGATTTCTAACATCGCCGAGCCCAGAATGTGCCCCGCATCGTGGAAGATCACGCGCACATCGTCGCTCAAATCGATTTGCTGCCGATACTGCACCCGCCGAAACAGCGGCATGGTCTTCTTGACATCCTGCGCCGTATAGAGCGGCACCTCCTTGTGCGGGCCGGGACGCCCCTCCTTCTGGTGACGCCGCCGCTTGTAGGCCGCATCCTCCTCCTGAATCTGCCCCGCGTCGCGCAGCACGATCTCAGCCAAGTCGCGCGAAGCCGCTGTGGTCATGATCGGACACTTCAATCCCTCACCCACCAGCTTGGGGATCAGTCCGCAATGGTCCAAATGGGCGTGCGTCAGCAGAAAATGATCGATTTTGCCGGGCGGCACGGGAAAGGGGGCCCAGTTCCGCCCCAGATACTCCCGCTCCTGATACATGCCGCAATCGATGACCACGCGCAGCCCAGCCGCCTCCAACAAATAGCAGGAGCCGGTCACCTGTTGCGCAGCGCCCAAAAAGGTCAGTTTCATGATCCCGCCCGGTCAGTGCCAATTGGGACCAGTCTAACCGAAGACCTCAGCCGCACCAACATCACCGCCCCAGTTGACGCGTCGAGTCAGATTGTGCGTCAGTCGCACGCCACCCGCGCCGAAACCGCGCCGGACCCCAGCCTCAAAAGCTCGCCGAGTACCCCTGCCCCCCTCGCCCACCACCGCTTGGGATGCCGATCGATCCATCCAAGTTGCTATAGATTTGCGACACCGTACCGCCCAAGGCCCCCACCGACGCAATCGACACCACCACGATCAACGCCAGTATGATGCCATACTCCGTCGTGGTTGGACCATCCTGGCAGCGCAAAAACTCCATCGCACGACGGCCGCACCGACCGAACCAATGTTTCACCGAAATCGATTCTGCCGCAGGTCTGTTGATGTCCGCTACCACGGCTCACCTCCATCCTTGGGTTATTCAACCGCACCGTTCATTCGCAAAACAACCAGCCCGTGCCGAGGCTTGTTCACGTTGCCACGCCTTGGTGCGACCGTCTTGCACGCCACACGTGGCTGCACTGGACCACCAATGCTCGAACTCTTCGTCACCCGCCAAGATCATTCTGCCCCAGAATGTCCGACAGGGCCGTTTCTTCTGGCCTCGTTGCCTTGTTGCCTCGTTGCCTAGCCCCCATGGCTTGCAGCCAACCGGTGCGCGACGCACATACAAAGGATGTACAATTGCCTCAGCCAAAAGGCAACGCAGATTACCGACACCCTACAGCCCAAACGTCCGGAAACACCTAGCCGGCCAACGCCGGATCCATCCTGTTTCCGGACTTTGACCGCCTACGCGCACCCACCCCGCGCCCCTTCGACGCAAACACGACCGAAAACACTTGACCCTGCGGGTTGCGCGCCGATACACTCAATTAGCAGGACAGTCTGCCGGAGCGCCATCCTCAAAAAACATGGGCGAGGATAGGTAACCGCGGTTCACCTGCAGCGGCCTGGCTCAGCCGCGCCGTATGGAACCGGCGATGACGATTGCCGGACAAGGCCAGACCCGGCCCCCCATTGACGGGGGCGACCGGGGTGGGAGCCCATCGAAAGGAGGTGATCCGTGGACGGATGCGATTGTATGAGGTGGCTGCTGTAGTTCGCAGCGAACGTGGCTGCAAGCAGCAGCCCCACAAGACAAAGCCCGCCGGCGGCGACCCTGCCCCGGCGGGCGCTTTTTTTGCGCTCCAACTGTACGAAACAGGTTTCCGGATGATAGCGTCTTCCAGTGACACTTCCAAGAAACGAAAAGTGCGCCCGAAATGAGGGGGATGACGCGAGCCGCGAACTTCAGTTCGCGCGGACCTCATGACTCGACGCGTTTAGACAGGCACTATCCCGCCGAGATTTCCTTAGTCTTAGCCGCCGTAAGCTCGTCCACCTGGTCCTCGAACTTCTTGGTCATTTTCTGGACCCGGTCCTTGGCAGCCTTGGCTTCATCCTCGGTCAGCTTGCTGTCCTTCTGCGCCCCATCGATGTGTTTATTCGTGTCCCGCCGCACGTTGCGGATAGCCACCTTCTGAGTTTCCCCCAGTTTCTTGACCTGGGTGGTCAATTGCGTGCGGCGCTCGCCCGAAAGCGGCGGAATCGGTAGCCGGATCACCTTGCCGTCCGTCGAGGGCGAGATGCCCAAGTCCGAGCTTTGAATCGCCTTGTCGATGTCCTTCACCGTGCTCGGATCGAACGGCTTGATCAGCACCGTCACCGCATCGGGCGTACTGATCGTCGCCAATTCCCGCAGGGCCATCGTCGAGCCGTACGAAGCCACCTCCACCTTGAGATGTTCCACCAACCCAGGATTGGCCCGCCCCGTCCGCACCCCCCGCAACTCATCCTTGAGATAACCCACGCACTTCTCCATCCCCTCGCGGCAATGCTTTTCCATTTCACTCGCTGGCATCGGCAAACCTCCATCGATCCGAACCCCCACAGCCTCCGCCCAATCGCCCCCCCCGTCAAGACGACAATACC
>JBHHVM010000128.1:0-8566 GCA_046754265.1 Phycisphaerae bacterium | reverse complement strand
ACCCCCAACCAGCCGCACCGGTCTCGGTGCAGATCGACCCAGCCTTCGTCAACCGGTTCATGGGCCAGGCCGTGACCCCCGAGCAGATTCGCGAACTGCTGACCCCCCTGGGCTTCACTGTCGATCAGACCGGCGACAAACTCACCGTGGCGGTGCCCGGCTTTCGGGCCACCAAAGACGTCGCCATCGAAGCCGACGTCATCGAAGAAATCGCCCGTTGCGTCGGCTACAACAACATCGAGCCAGCCCTGCCCGATGTCGCCGTCCGCTCCGTGCCCCCCAGCGCCGCCCACGAACTCGAGCAAAACAGCCTGCGCCTGTGGTGCCTGGGATTGGGCTACACCGAAATCCACGGGTACATCTGGGACGATGCCGACTGGTGCCGGCGCCTGGGCTTTGACCCGGGCCCGTGCATCGAGCTGCGCAACCCCGTCGCCGACGGACAACACCGACTCCGCCCCTCGTTGATGCCGGGCCTGTTGGCCGCCTTGGAAAAAAACCGACACCACCTGGCTGAATTCAAACTCATCGAGCTGGGCAGCGTCTTCGAGCCCGACCACAATCAGCACCGCCGCCTGGCCGTCCTGTCCGCCAAGCGGCAAAAAGGGGCTGAGGACGCACTGCTGGCCGAGCTGCGAGGCGCCGTCGAATCCTGGGCCTGGCAAATCCTCGACACCCCAGCCCGCTTCGGGCGCATCGAATCGAACACCTTCAAGCCCTGGCAACACCAACAAAAGACCGCCCAAGTGACGATCGGTGACACGCCATGCGGCACGGTCAGCGTCGCCCCGCTGGCGTTGCGGCGGGCCATCGACGACCACCTGGCCCCCTGGTCGGTGGCCTGGGCCGAGATCGACCTGGACTCGCTGATCGATCCGCCACCCGTCCGGGCCCTGCACGACATCCCCGAATATCCCCAAAAGGACTTGGATTTCACCGCGGTGGTCCAGGCCGAGAACACCTATCAAGAAGTGTCAGCCCGGATCGCCCGGTTCGAGCATCCGCTGTTGCTGCGCATCACCTTCGTGGCCAGCTATGAAGGCAAGTCGCTCGGCGCCGGCAAGCGAAGCCTGACCGTTCGGGCCAAGATCGGCGCCGCAGACCGCACGCTGGTCGAAGACGACCTGATCGCCTTTGGCCAGGCCTTCGAACGACACCTAGCCTCGATCGGCCTGCAACTGCGAGGTGCCGGTTGACGCCGTCCAGTGCCACGCAACCGCGACCCACCTGGCGGGTATCCAATTCGGCAAGGAACGGTTCTATGCGGTTAAGCATGCATCCAAAAACCCAGCGAGCCGCGGACTTCAGTCCGCGCGGACGTTCGTCCACTAGGAACGCGAACGGCAAACGAAGGGTGCATCTCAAAATCGCGACCGCGCTGGCCCTGGCTTTGTGTGCCGGCTGCCCGCAATACCGCGACCCTACCGTCCCGGGCCAGGTGCGCCACCTCACCGAGCCCCTCCACGGCCAAGAGTATCTCCTCTACGTGCCCACCAACTATCAGCCCGACCGGCAATGGGCCCTGATCGTCGTCTGCCACGGCACGCGCTGGTTTGATACCGCCAAACGACAGATCGGTGACTGGGCCAAGCTGGCCGAGGAACGGCAGTTCATCGTCGCAGCCCCCCGCCTGCAGGGCGTCAACGGCATGATCACACCCGCAGTGCCCAAACAACTGGAACTGCAGCGCCGCGACGCCCGACACATCCTTTCCTGCGTGGGCCACATTCAAGGGGCCTACAACATCGCCCCCGACAAGATATTCTTAACCGGTTGGTCGGCCGGCAACTTCGCCGTCCTGGCCACCGGGCTGAATCACCCTGAGGTCTTCCGCGCCCTGGCCGTGTTGCAGGGCAACTTCAAGGAGGAGTACCTCAGCGACGTCGCCAGCCGCATCGATCCCTATCAACCCGTCTACGTGCTCTACGGAAGCACCGACGTCATCACAGGCCGGCACGGGCACCGCTGCGTCGAGTGGCTCCACGAACACGGAGCCGCCCTGACCGAAGACGAAATAGCCGGCGCCCACAAGAACCACCCCAAGCGGGCCTACCGCTTCTTCGAACGCGTCGTGCGCAAAGTCCCCTGGCTCCACATTCAAGCCACCCACGGCGGAGCCGACGACCCCCTGACCGTGCGCTTCGACATCCGGGCCAGCTTCAAACCCCAACGCTACCGCTGGTCCTTCGGCGACAAGTCCGAATCCCCCATCGCCAAACCCACCCACACCTTCGACAAGCCGGGCCAATACACCGTCACCCTCGACGCCACCAACCCCGACGGAACCCTGGTGCGCCGGGCAGTCGAAGTCAACGTGGGCCAATAAAGCCCATCCAAAACCAAGCGAGCGGCGAACTTGAATTCGCGCGGACCGCACAGATCCGAAAAACGCCAGGGGCGAAGGACCGGATTCCGCCGCTTCCGCCCTCTGGCATGACCCGCAGCCCACCGCTAAAATGGAACCCGCCCGCAGGCGCCATCGGCTTGGCCCGGCAGGCGAGGATTCGACCAAACGCCGGAATCGCCGAGCCCGCCCACGCGGGTCGGCCCAGGGAGTGTGGGTCATGTTGACGCCGTTTACTCCGGAACCCTACGTCGATTTTTCGCAGGACAGCCATCGCTCAGCCATGCTCCGCGCCATCGAGGACGTGGGCAAGCATCTGGGCCGATCTCACCCCTTGCGCATCGACGGACGATCCATCGAGACCCCCGACAAGATCACCTCCATCAACCCAGCCGCCCCCGATCAGGTCATCGGCACGGTCAGCAAAGCCAGCCGCGACCAGGCGGACCAAGCGGTCAAACAGGCCTACGAAAGATTCCCCGAATGGGCAGCCTGGCCCGCCGATGCCCGGGCCCGCGTGCTGGTCAAAGCCGCCGCCATCGCCCGCCGGCGACTCTACGAACTGTCCGCCTTGCAGTGCTACGAAGTGTCCAAACCCTGGCTCGAAGCCTACGCCGACGTCTGCGAAGCCATCGACTTCATGGACTTCTACGCCCGGCAGATGGTGCAGCTTGGTGGCAGCCATCCCACCACACCCTTCCCCGGCGAAGAAAACGAAGTCCGCTATCTGCCCATGGGCGTCGCCGTCATCATCCCACCCTGGAACTTTCCGCTGGCCATCTGCTGCGGCATGACCACCGCAGCCCTGGTCACCGGCAACACCGTGGTACTCAAACCCGCCAGCACCTCACCGGTGGTCGCCGCCGGCATGGTGGAAATCCTGGAAGAAGCCGGTCTACCGCCCGGCGTGCTAAACTTCTGCCCGGGCAGCGGCGCCGAAATCGGCGACGTGCTGGTCGAACACCCCCTGACCCGGTTGATCGGCTTTACCGGCTCGATGGAAGTCGGGTTGGGCATCTACGAAAAGGCCGGCAAAGTCGCCAAAGGGCAGATCTGGCTCAAACGGGCCATCCTGGAAATGGGCGGCAAAGATTGCATCGTCGTCGACGAAACCGCCGACCTCGACTCGGCCGCCGACGGCGTCGTAGCCGGGGCTTTTGGTTTTCAAGGTCAAAAGTGCAGCGCCTGCTCCCGCCTCATCGCCCACGAAAAAATCTACGACGCCCTGGTCGAAAAAGTCGTCGCCCGGGCCCGCGAGATCATCGTCGGCCCGACCACCAGCCCCGAAAACCTGCCCATGGGCGCCGTCATCGACCAGGCTGCCTTCAACAAGATCAACAGCTACATCGACATCGGAAAGAAAGAGGGCAAGACCCTGCTCGCCGACGGCCAAGTGCCCGACGTCGGCTACTTCATCCCGCCGACCATCTTCGGCGACATCGATCGCAACGCCCGCCTGGCCCAGGAAGAAGTCTTCGGGCCCGTCCTGGCCTGCATCAAGGGTCAAAACTTCGACGACCTGCTGGCCATCGCCAACGGCACCATCTACGGGCTCACCGGAGCCCTTTACTCGAACGACCGCCTCCGACTCGAGCGGGCCCGACACGAATTCCACGTCGGCAACCTCTACTTCAACCGCAAATGCACCGGGGCCCTGGTCGACGTTCAGCCCTTCGGCGGGTTCAACATGTCCGGCACCGATTCCAAAGCCGGCGGACGCGATTACCTCCAACTGTTCCTGCAAGCCAAAACCATCTGCGAACGCTGGTAATTCATCGGCTCATTAACCCGGGGCGTGTTAAGCGCTGTTGCCCAGCGAGCCGCGAACTTCAGTTCGCGCGGACGTCCAAATAGTGAACTCCCCCGACACCACAAACCCGTACATGACCCCACCCACCAATTCCACTACAATCCCCACCCATGATGCCCCTGCTGGCCACGCTGGGCTGCTTTGCCCTCTACTTCGTCGGCTACCGTTTCTACGCCGGCTTCCTGGCCCGACGCATTTTCCGGCTCGATCCGCATCGACCGACGCCCGCCCACACCCTTCGTGACGACATCGACTACGTGCCCACCCATCGTTACGTCCTCTTCGGACATCATTACGCCTCCATCACCGGCTTGGCCCCCATGCTCGGCCCAGCCGTCGCCGTGATATGGGGCTGGCTTCCCGCCATGCTTTGGGTCGTCATCGGCTCCGTGCTCGTCGGCTGTGTGCATGACTTTTCCGCCCTGGTGGTCTCCATGCGCGCCCGGGGCCTGAGCATCGGGAAAGTGGCAGAAGGTGTCATCGGGCCCCGCGCCAAGGGGCTCTTCCTGGCCATCATCTTCTTCGGCGTCGCCCTGGCCATGGGCGTCTTCGTCTTTGTCATCGCCACGCTGCTGAAAGCAGGCGACGATTTCGACCCCCACAACCTGGCCGCGGCCACCACGTCGTTCCCATCCGCCGTGCTGCCCTCAGCCGCCCTGATGGCCATGGCCATGGCCATGGGCTATCTGCTCTACCGAAAAAAGTTCCCCCTGGGCCTCACCACCCTGGTCGGCTTCGCCCTCATGCTACTTTCCGTCTACCTCGGCACCCTCTACCCCACACTGGGCCTGGACCGCGCCGATTGGCCTGGCCGCACCGGTTGGACTTGGATTCTCCTGGCCTACGCGTTCCTCGCTTCGGTCCTGCCGGTCTGGAGCCTCCTCCAGGCACGGGACTTTCTCAACTCCCTGCTACTCTATCTGGGCCTGGGCGCCACCTATGCCGGCTTCTTCCTGCTCAAACCAGCCTTCGCCGCCCCCGCCGTCAACCTGCATCCCCCCGGCGCTCCCGCGCTGTTCCCCTTCGTCTTCATCATCATCGCCTGCGGGGCTGCCAGCGGCTTTCACTCGCTAGTCTCCTCCGGCACCACCGCCAAACAGATCGACGCCGAACCCGACGCCCGCTTCATCGCCTACGGCGCCATGATCGGCGAATCGCTCCTCGGTCTGCTGGCCATCCTGGCCTGCACCGCCGGTTTCCAAAACAGCGCCGCCTGGCACACCGCCTACCAAAACTGGGGCACCATCCAAGCCGGTCTCGGCGCCAAGCTCGGCGCCTTCATCAGCGGGTCGAGCCGATTCATCGAGACCCTCGGCATCAACCGCAGCCTGGCCGCCGCCTTCATCGCCGTGGTCGTCGTCTCCTTCGCCCTCACCACCCTCGACTCCGCCACCCGCCTGCTGCGCTTCAACGTCTCGGAGATCGGGGCATCCTTGCGCATCAAGCTGCTCGAAAACCGCTTCGTCGCCACCGCCATCGCCGTCGCCGCCATCGCCTTCTTCGCCTTCTACAAAATCCGCCAGCCCGACGGCACCCTCAAAGAGGCGGGCCTGGCCCTGTGGACCCTCTTTGGCATCACCAACCAACTCCTGGCCGGCCTGGCCCTGCTGGTCGCCACCCTCTACCTGCACCAGCGCGGACGCAACCCTTACTTCACAGGCCTGCCCACCGCCTTCATGCTGCTCAGCACCCTGATCGCCCTGGTCACCAAACTTCAAGGGTTCTACAAGAACCACCAAACCCTGCTGCTCGTCGTCGGAACCGTCCTCATGATCCTCGCCCTGGGCATCATCCTCGAAGGCGCCCGGGCCTTCGCCCGACGCCAGTGCCACGCAGATGACACCATCACCTTTCCACCCAACCCCTGACCTCCCCACACGAGCCGCGAACTTCAGTTCGCGCGGACGCCAAAACCCCAAACGCGCCCATCGCCGCATAATCGAGTACTTCGTGAAGCATAATCATAGAGGCGTCTGAACAACTGTAGCGGCGTGCGCCTCGCACGCCGTTCCTCGGGGCACTGACCGTCTTAGCCCGGCTTCATAGGCATGCCCCGTATCCCTGGTGTATATCCGGTTTTTCAGACAGGACCTAGACTTCACGCCGCCGTCGTATGCAGACCGCTCCAACCCCCACCAAACCAACCCCCAGCAAAACCAGCCCAGCCTCCGAAAGCGCCGGCACCACTTCCGCTCCCGGACAGAACTCGACACCACCGGGTGAAGTGATGGCCACCGAAGGATTCGTGCCCGCAAGCCAGTTGCCCATGACATCGAACATGGCGTAACTCGTGCCGTTCACTTCAATCACCGCGCTGAAGATCTGCGGATTGTTACGCAGCGTTTCGTGTTCCGGGCACGTCGGGCCGAAAACGCCCGGAACCGTCGTGATGCCCGCACCCTCATGGGCTGTCGATTGAATGTTGGCCAGGTCCGCAAGTTCCGTCCGCACCAACCCCGCAAACCCGGCCAAATCCATCGGCCCTTGCCCGGGTATCGCATACCGCGAGTCGATGTAACCCGCCGATTGGAGTGCGTCTTCCTGCCCCATGCGAATGAACATAGGCGTGGTCACATGGTGGCGGACCACGTGGCCGCGATCCTCGCACTGCCATTCCGTCCCCGGCAGGTTCGTCTGATGCCACACCTGACAACTCGAGTCGCCCAGCGGAACAAACGCCGTGTTCCTTGCCAGAAGCACCGACTCCCAATCGCACAGCCCGTTCGTCCCGCAGGGTACCGACTGCGAGAAGTCGAGCCCTTCCAGCGACGGGGCAAACACCGAATCGATCAGGGCCATAACCTCCAACGGACAACCCCCGCCCCCGCAACCGACATTGTTCGCCTGGAGCAACTCAGCCAGCCGATCCACGTTGTGAATCACCCCTTGCCCGCCCGCCGATGCCCCCGCCACGATCACAGCCTCAGCCTCATCGAGATCCGGCAGCGTCACCGGCACGCCGCCTTGCGTATGGACCAGGGCCCCAACGCCATTGCGCCGTAGCGTGTCGATCGCAGCATCCAGAATCCGGCTCCCCAAGAAATGAATGCGGTAAGCAATCGGCCCGCCCCCCAGGTCCGCCTGCAAGTCCACGTCAGCGCTTGCACCGCTCCAACTGTCGCTGCTGCAATAACGAATAAACACCTGATTCCACGACCCGATCGGGTTCAACGGCCGCCGATCCATAATGCCCTTGCCATCGATCCCACTCGTCGGAGCAACCGACGACGTCATCTGCGTCATGCTGAAGTTCGTATCGATCATGCACCATCTCTTGGCGCACGCATCACCCGAGCCGCACCCGCCCCCACCTTGCAGTTGAATGACCCAGCGGTTCCGATCGCCCGCGTCCGAAAAGGGCCGGAAGTACATCACAGCCCCGGTTCCATCGTTGCATAGCGCATCGGGGAACACAGCCAAGTCGATATCCACGCGCTGCATTTCCGTGCCCGGCGCCAGTCCCCCCGCCTGACCCGCCTGTCCGCACGTCAAGACGTCGCCAATCAAGGGGGCCGCGTTCGCCGACGCGCACACCCCGATAACAGCCGCAACCGCAAAAACGGTCTTCATGTCCAATGCCCTCCTAAAAAGGGAGTCTATCGACTCTGGCCCGAATCGCGTCCTACCCTATCGTCCTATGATACCGTACGTGCGTGTCGCTTTTCAAGACTCCTTTCGTCCCGCGCCAAGACCGCAATTTCCCAATCGTCGCGACTATGAGTTCATAACGAGCCGCGAACTTCAGTTCGCGCGGACGCCCCACAACCCAAAGGCCCCATCGCTCGTCGATGGCTGGAATGCACACCAAACCAGAGCCGCAAGCGAAAGCCCGCCGTCGCAGGTCTCAGATCCACACCCCCCCAGATGAAAAGTCACCGAGCCCTAAAGCGCCCCCGTGAAGTTCTGCACCACGATGGCATGGTCGGCGGCATCGACGTCGCCGTCTTGGTCGCAGTCAGCATCGATGCCGGCCGGACAGTTTCCAGCCGGCGGGTTGCCCGGGCCGTCGAAGCAGAGCGTGAATCTGGCGAAGTCGACTAGGTCCACGTTTCCATCGGCGTCGAAGTCGCTACACGGTAGAGCCAGGGGCGGCGCCAAGGACCGCAGCCCTGCGCTGGCAGCCGGTTCCAACGTGGCATCGCCGTCCAGATCCACAGAGATAGCAACATTATGGGCTACGAACGGATCGTGCTGCCCGAACGATGCGGTGACCGAGACTGGCACCGTTTGGCCGGCCGGGACAAGCACCGATCCGGTCACCGGCGTCCCCGGCGGTAAGCCGTCCAACCCGATCACCGGCTGCGCGTTCGGGTCGCCCGGGTCAGCCGAAAAGGCGTAGCTGATGTTCCAGTCAATCGTGTCCGGATTGGAGAGGGTAAAGCCAAGCAACGATCCCACACCCACACCGACAT
>JBHHVM010000127.1:0-8660 GCA_046754265.1 Phycisphaerae bacterium | reverse complement strand
GCGAGAGTGTGGTCATGCGGGTGCTGGACCGCGGCAACGTCCAACTGGACCTCGACAAGCTGGGGCTGCGCCCCGACGACCTGAGCAGTCTCCGGCAGCTCATTCACAAACCCAACGGCGTGGTCATCAATACGGGCCCTACCGGCTGCGGTAAGACGACGACCCTCTATGCTTGTTTGGGCGAACTCAATTCACCCGATATCAAGATCCTGACCAGTGAGGACCCCGTCGAATACGACATCGACGGAATGATCCAGTGTCAGATTCGGGCGGAGATCGGCCTGACGTTCGCCCGCTGTCTGCGCAGCTTTCTCCGGCAAGACCCCGACGTGATTCTGGTGGGCGAGATTCGGGACCTGGAGACGGCCCAGATCGCCGTGCAGGCGTCCTTGACGGGACACCTGGTGTTGACCACCCTGCATACGAACGATGCCCCCAGCGCCATTGCGCGCCTGGTCGATCTGGGGCTGGATAACTTCCTGGTTACAGCCACACTTGAGGCTGTCGTCGCTCAACGGCTGGTGCGGCGGATTTGTGAGAGCTGCAAGGTTGAGTTTCACCCGTCTGAACAGTTGTTGATGGAGTTGAACCTCAAGCCCGAGGATGTTGAGGGCCACACGCTGTTCTACGGTAAGGGGTGCGACTATTGCAACAACACCGGGTATCGGGGCCGGGTGGGTATCTATGAGATCATGGTATTGGACGACCCGCTCCGCGAGGCGATCATGGCCCAGAGTTCCACGGCGTTGCTTCGAGAGATAGCCATCAAGGCGGGCATGCGCACGCTTCGCGAAAGCGGGCTGTTGGCCATTTTTGACGGGCTGACCACGATCGAGGAAGTGGTCAAAGAGACCGTGGTCGAGAGTTAGGGGCTGGGGTCTTTGCCGACCCGCGGGTCGCACCAGCCGGTGCTCGTGTTTGACGGTATGGAGTTGTCGGGCGAAGCGTAGCGGAGTGAACTGATGCCCACCTATGTCTACGAGGCCATGAACCAGGCCGGCCAGGAGGTCAAGGACGACATCGAGGCGACCTCCAGCGAAGACGCCCTCGCCAAAATCCGAAACCTGGGCTACTTCCCCACCCGGATCCGCGAGAAAGGCGGAAAGAAAAAGGCCGGTGCCGCCAAGGCCGGCGGCAAGAAAAAAGGGATGGTCATCTCCCTTGGCAAGGTCAAGACCAAGGTGATCACCCAGTTCACCCGCCAGCTTTCCACCCTGCAAGACGCAGGCCTACCGATTCTCCGCAGCCTGAACATCCTGGAAGAGCAGCAGAAGCCGGGTTTGCTCAAGAACACGCTTCGAGGCGTCGCCGAAGACGTGGAAGGGGGAGCCACGCTGTCGGAGGCTTTTTCCAAGCACCCCAAGGCGTTCAACCGGCTCTACGTCAACATGGTGGCCGCCGGTGAGACCGGTGGCGTGCTCGACGTTATTTTGCAGCGCCTGGCGGAGTTTATGGAGAAGGCTGAGCGCCTCAAACGCAAGGTCGTCGGAGCCATGATCTATCCCGCCGTGGTGATGTCGTTTGCGGTGGGTATCGTCAGCGGCATCATGATTGTCGTGGTGCCCAAGTTCAAGGATATCTTCATAGATTTCGATACCAAGCTCCCCGACGTGACGCTTTTGCTGATCGGTATTTCCGAATGGTTTATCAAGGGGACGCCCCCGGGATGGGCTGTTATTCTGTTTAGTCCCGTCGTCGCTCTCCTGCTCTATAAGCTCATCCGGCAGTCCAAGGGCGGGCGCTACGTCGTCGACCTGATCCTGCTCAAGGTTCCCGTCATGGGCCGAATCCTGGGCAAAACGTCGATCGCCAGGTTCACGCGAACGCTGGGTACGCTCATCAATGCGGGCGTGCCCATTCTCGAGGCCATCAATATCACCCGGGAAACGTCGGGCAACGAGGTTTTCGCCCGGGCCCTGGGCACCGTCCACGATGCCATTCGCGAGGGCGACAGTTTCGCCAACCCGCTGCGCTCGACAAAAGTCTGCGACGGTCTGGTGGTCAACATGATCGACGTCGGCGAAGAGACCGGCGACCTCGACAAGATGCTCATCAAGGTGGCGGACAACTACGACGAAGAGGTCGAGACGCTGGTCGACAGCCTGGTCGCCCTGCTGGAACCCATCATGGTGTTGGCCCTGGGCCTCATCGTGGGCTTCATCGTCATCGCCCTGTTCCTGCCGCTGGTGTCGCTGATTAACTCGGTATCGGGCGGTGGGTAAGGAGTGAGAATGATGCAAGAAGCGCCTGTCGCCGTCAGAATCGCCGGGCAAGGAGGTCGTCGAGTCATGTGGTGTCATCCGAAACCCGACTGCCAACCCCCAGCCTCGCCAAGGCGCGCACCGCGTCGAGTTAACGTGGCCGGTAGCCACAAGTGGCGGGCTTTTACGTTGATCGAACTCTTGACGGTGGTGGCCATCATCGCCCTGCTGATCGGAATTCTTCTGCCCTCGCTCGGGCGGGCCCGCGACAGTGCCAAGGACGCCAAAACCGAGACCCTGCTCAGCGCCATCGGAAAAGCGCTGGAGATGTTCAAGAACGATCACGGCAAGGAGTTTCGGGCATCCAACGGCTACGCGCCGTCGGCCGGGTATCGAGTGGGTGCCTTCGACTCGGGCGCCCCGATACCGTCGCGACTGCGCGAAGACGTCTTCACCAACCCCCCACCGGCCTACGACATGTTCGGCGCCCATTGGCTGCCCATCTTCCTTATGGGTGTGGACCAACAGGGGTTTATCCCCTTCAAGAACGTGCCGGACACGATCAAGACGGAGCCCTTCAAGTGGTATCTTAATCCACCCGAATCTGGAATTGACCCTCTACAGCGCGAGGGCAACTACCTCGATGCCAGCACGACCAAGCTGGTCAAGACCAACGAGTTGAATCGCGTTTCTCCGGTGCCGGCTCGTTTGGACACATCCAGCAATCTGCTCCAGGACAACGAGAATCCGGTGATTGTCGATGCTTTCAATCGCCCGGTTTTGTATTACGTCGCCAATCCTTTGGTTTCTAGTCGGCGTGACAGCTTTCGAGGACGCATGGCCACCTACGACGACACCCCGGGAATCTACAACTACCGCGATAACGACGGCTTTACCGGCACCGACCAGAATACGGCCACCGAAGGCATTAACTTCAGCCGCGACGTGGGCAAACGGAACCTCATCGATGTCTTTGGGGATTTCGCCGATGTCGAGAATGACAACAATGGCCACACCTTTCTTCATTACATCGAGAATCACGGCGTTGGCGCAACCAACGCGGGGGCGAACCCCATTCTGGTCCCCCACAACAAGGATTCGTTTCTGCTCATCACCGCCGGTCAAGACGGCCTTTATGGAAGCGCGGACGATGTCAACAACTTCCGTTCCGACCACCAGTAGCCGGGCGGCCGAGCCCGCAGGGAGCCTATTCATGCAAGCAACGCTAGTCCGAAGTGGCGCGCCGGATAAAAGACTGCGGGGCTTCTCCCTCGTCGAGCTACTCGTCGTGGTGGGTATCATCGGCATCCTTATCGGCGTGCTTCTGCCCGCCTTGAGCACAGTGCGAAGAAAGGCCAAAGAGGCCGCGACCAACGCTCAAATCAAGGCCATGGAAACCGGCAACGAGTCATTCCGTGGCGAGCAGCAGCTCGGCGGGTTCTACATCCCTTCACAGACGGATTCCGAGAGTGATAAACTGGGCGGAAACATTTACGGCTTGATGGCCACGCCTCTGGGTGATCCAAACGCCGTTCTGGATTTTGACGCCATCAACGGCGCCAGTCTGCTTGTTTACGGGCTGGCTGGTGCCGATCAACTCGGCACGGCCGGTTTTCCCGATGTCGATAACAGCGGCCATTGGTATTTGGATCAGGCCAACGCTCAATGGACGATTAACGGGACGACCTACAGCGGGGCATACTATTTGGACGCGACCAAGAACATGGAGCCAGCCCGACCTCGCTTTGGTCCCTACGTGGACGAAAAGGGGCTCTCGCGGATTTTTTCGATCGCGAAACTCATTGAAGACGAAGGCGTGATCTTGGATCATGCTTTCCCCACCACCGGAAGCCCGCCCACGGCTTTGGCGCAGAAAGTGTTCGTGGATTCCTGGAATCAACCCATTCTGTATTACCGGGCCCGTCGGGCCGCCACATTTATGTCCACTGAGCCGAATAAGAACGTGGGTGTTTACGACCACCGCGACAACCGTTACTTCACGGGCCAAAATAGCCCCAGTGCCACCAGAGACGGTGTCGATATGGGGGCCGGCTTCACCCACGGCATCACGAAGTCCGATCCCACGGTGAGTCCGGAGCCTGGTGGTCAAAGTGGAAGCGGTGACGACTTGAGCGATCCCCAATACGATAACACCTTCGAGCGATTCATTTGGGACCGCGATGTTACCCAGCGAAACGTCCCCGTCAACCGCGACACGTATCTGCTAATCAGTGCGGGCCCCGATGCGCTCTATGGAACCGACGACGACATCGTCAATTGGACCAGAAAATGATGCCAAGCCCCAACTCCAACAAGACCATTGACCGCGCCTGGCCGGCTTTTACTCTTATTGAATTGCTGGTGGTCATTGCCGTCATCGCCATTTTGCTCGGCATCGTCCTGGGGGTGGGCACCGGGGTGCTGGACGATGCCAAAGCCCGCGATACCCAAAACCTGCTGAGTACGCTCAAACTGGCCGTGGACACCTTTTCCGACGAAGCGCCCTTGACGAAGATCGGCGGATACAATTCGCGTTACGTGATGAATGCGCCCCCGGATGAACTGGAGGCCATATCCAATGCCGCTGACTTCAGCGCCCCGGTGTTCAACACGATCATGAGCCCCGCGTCGGAGTTTATCAGAGACTTGAACGGTGCCAACGTGGCCCTTGGCTCAGCTGATGACACGCTCAAAGCTCAAGGGGATGTCATTGCCATGGTGCTGACCATCAAACAATACAGCGCTTCAGCCGCCGGCATCCTGGATAAGGTCGATCGCCGATTTGTCCGTTCCATGGTCGACGTGCCAAACGCAGCCGCCAAGTATTTTGACCGCGATGGCACCAAAACGTTCGTGGAACCTCTGATTTATTACGTGGACTCTTGGGGGACTCCCGTCGAGTACTTCTCGGTATGTGCTCCGGGTGCGACACCGACCCTGGCTAACTTCACCGAGATAAACAATAACTGGCGGGTGCAGACGGCGACGGCCCTGGTTCACAAAAACGGTGGCGCCCCGTTGCTGGCCTCATACGGACCCGACGGGCCGGATCAGTTTGCCGCGGATTTCGCCAACCCCAGCAGTGACCGGCCGTTTGACCTCTTTGAAGATTGGATGAACTATCCCACTTCGGGGCCCCCGAGGTTGATCGACCATCCGCTCAATGCCGACAACCTCTACTCTAACCCCGACTTCGCCGGAAAACTTGCCGACGCGAATGTCAGCTAGCCTGATATGAATCACCTTCGACCCAACCGGCCATTCGCAATTCACAAACCACCATCGACCCCCACCCGCGCCGGGTTTACTTTAATGGAGCTCATCGTCGTCGTGGCGGTCATCGTCATCATTCTAGGGGCCATGGTCCCGTCGCTTAGTTCCACGTGGAGCCAGCGCCGGGCTGCCGATGTGGAATCCCTGGTGAAGGGCTCTATTCTCTCGGCCCGCATGAAGGCCCTGGGTAAGGCTGAACGCGGGTTGTTCTTTGTGCTCGATAGTGGCACTCAAAAGATCTACGAAATCGTCGCGGAGCCGTTCGACGCAGCCGCCGAAGGTGGCATAGCGGACGAGCAGTCGGCCGCCAACCGGTTTGGCGTCGTGCAGGCCAAGCCCGTATCCTTGCCCAGCCCTTACCGCGTGACACCCCGTTCCTTGGTGGATCAGAACCCGCCGAACGGGCCCTGGGTGTGGGACGACAATGAACTCGTGGAGGCGGATTACCGTCAGCCGTCGGCGACCGCTCAGCGGCAACGTAACTTCTTTACCATAGTCTTTTCCTCGGACGGACAGCTTCGCGTTGCCCGCGACGTGATCGTTCATGACGGCGACAACATTCTCATCCCTGACCCGGATACCAACGGCGATCGTACGGGCCTGCCGGTGGAGCGCAACGTCAACAAGTGGGATGACGGCAATCAGGCCGGCCTCTCTCTCAGTTCGACCGGCGGCCTCCAAGGCCTCCAGGACGTGGTCACCAATAACGCCGGCGAAGCGATCAGCTTTCCCTCGGTGGATGGACTCTTGGTCTACGACGACTCTTTGTTCAGCGAGTTCCTGACCCCAGCCGACAAGCGGGATTTCCTGCTGCGCACGGCTCAGCCGCTTTACATCTCCCGCCTGTCGGGCCAGGTCATCCGGGGCCCGCTTGGTGAAAACCAATAGAATGCAGAATTGAGAATTGAGAATTGAGAAACCGACGCCAGCTCATCCATGTTTCGCCGATGCGAGGAGCCCGGAACGGCACGGCCGGTGTTGCAGGCCCGGTTCTGCCCCCGGAAGGTCGCCAGGCTGATTCTCAATTCTCCATTCCCCCCCGGCGCGCCGGGGCTCAATTCTACCGTTCCGCGTTCAGCTTGGCTGAACTCATGATCGCCCTGGTCATCCTGGGCATAGGCCTCATCACCGTGGCCAGCATGTTCCCCATCGCCTGGACCAAGGCCAGAGACCTGGCGGACTTCACGACCCAAGCAGCCATCACCGACGCAGCCCAGACAATGCTGGCCAACGTCGCCCGGGTCAGCAACCCCGCCGGACAGCCGACCAGCTTTCAAGGGGATCCGACAGCATTATTTCCCGACCCCGACCCTTTCGTCCATCCTCTCCATATGCAGAACCTCACCATGGATCGAACGGCGAACTGGATTGCAGCCGGCACGCTGGTCCCCACAGTGGGTGATTTCGAAGATCCCGCCGCGGCCACCGTTCCCAACGCTGATTTCGATCTGAATCTCCCTCCATCCGGGCTGGGGCCCGGGCTCAGGCTAACACCTCTGCCCACCGTCCAATCCACCTTGTATGAGCGCGTTTACCCGCCGCTGCCGCCACCACCTGTCTTGGCCGGCCCAGCCCTCGATCGGTGGTGGACATTACTGAATCAGCGACGTTACTGTTGGTCCGCACTGCACCGACTTGATACAGGCTTTCCGCTCGGGGGAGGCACGCCATCCACAACCACCGGCGACATGCGCTCATTTGATGTCTACCTCGTCACCTTGCGCCGTGGGCAGGCGACCCATCGCTATGCTCGCCAGGATCCTACAAATCCGGCTCGGATCGCACCTAACCGTGTGGCAGTTCCTAATCCTGTGCTTGTTGACCCACTGGCGCTTGGGCCGGAGAACGACGTTGCCTTTCCAGTGCCTTGGCGCGTACAGATTCAGATTGACCAGCCGACTGTGGACCTGGGGGTACCGGGGGCGGCTAACATTGCCCCGGCGACCGCTGGCGAAGCACTAACCGCTCAGATGATTTTGCGAGGGTCTTATCTTATCGATGAACTCAACGGTAACATCTATCACGTGGCCAAAAGACAGCTCGATCCAGCCAACGTCGATCAGGCATCCTTGACATTTGATGCGTCAATTAACTCCAATTCGCTCCGCCCGATTCCATCGGCTTCACCCGAGTTCCTCCGCACCGTCTGGGTCTACCCGCCGCCGGTGGATCGGGCGGCCGACGGCAGCGTGGCCGGCTTCATCGGGCCTCAGCCGGTCGTGGGGATCGACGTTCGCACCATGGTCTTCGCCCCGTAGCTCCGCGGTCTGCCGGGCCTCGATCATGGGATTATGCCATTGCCCATTGCCGTCTGGACCGACACCTGGGATACTCGGACAATCCCACGAAAGGCGGCGGGATCGACCCACTCTAGGTTGACATAAAAGCCTTTCTGGTAAAGGGTTATCGCAATAAAGGTCGTCGGAGACGCCGGGGGCCTGATAGGCGAAGACCATGAATACAGCCAAGAAATATTCAGAATCTGTTAGGGGTTTGGTTCAGAGGCCCTCCACGCGCCCGCCCAATTCCTCGACGGTCCGCGGTTCGCAGGCGGGCCGAGCCTCTTCTGCCTTGATGCCTCGGTGCCTTGATGCCTCGGTGCCTGGCAGCCGCAGGCTGCGGGCGTTCACGCTGACCGAGATGATCGTGTCCATCGGCATTTTGGTGCTGATGATGTCCATGGTGGGGACGGTGTTCAAGGTCAGCACCGATTCCACGGGCCAGGCCCGGGCGTTGATGGAAGTCACCTCGACTGGCCGGCTGTTTGAGGAGACGCTCAAGCAGGACCTGGCCCAGCTCAACTCCCAGCGGTCCATCTTGGTGATCCAGGCCAATCGAGTTAACGCGTACTGGCGTGACGACCACCGCGAACTCGACCTGGACGGCGATCCGAGCAACGGCTACCCGCACCCAGCCGACCCCGAGCGCGAAAAGGTTGATGGCTCCGGCGATATGGACGCGCCCCGGGCCGACATGCTCATGTTCTTCACCAGCCATAAACAACGTAGCGTCATGTTTCCCGACATCTGGTCGAACGTCGCTCAAGTCGTCTACGGGCATGCGGAAGTCGGCGATCTCGATAAGGACGGTGCCTGGACGGGCGTGCCCCCCACACCGTTCCCAGCCCCCCCCGGCCCCGGAGCAATCGTCAACATCGCGGCCGAGAACGGGCCCCGGGCCCGGCGA
>JBHHVM010000126.1:0-8721 GCA_046754265.1 Phycisphaerae bacterium | reverse complement strand
CCACCGTCCTGGACGGGGACACGCTCAACCTCGTCGACGGCGACACGATCACCCTGCCCGACACCGAGGTCGGCCAGCAGGTGTTCTTCCAGTTCACGGTGGGCAACGTCGGCGATGAGGCGCTGACCGCCAACCTCTCCATCCAGCCCCTCACCAACAACATGGTCATCCTCGAGTCGGGCATGACCCAGGTGAATACCTTTTACGCCGGGGGGCTCAGTTTTAGGCCGACCGCCGCCGGGCTGGTCCAGGTGGACTTGAGGCTGTTCAGCAACGATCCCAACACACCGTCCCTGACGTTCACCGTCGAGACGCAGGCCATTGAGCCGCCGACCATGCTGGTGACCTACGTTGACGATGGGAACATCATCACCATCAACCGGGGCGACACGATTGACCTGGGCGAATTCGTCGCGGGCGATGACGTGGCCTTCCTGTTTCAAGTGCGTAATCAGGGCGGGGGTCAACTGGAGTTGTTCAACCTGGTGGCCGAGACGAACAGTCCCTTTGTGGCCAACCTCGATGCCGGCTTTAGCCCGGTGGCCGACCAGTTCGCCGCTTCGGTGTTGTTCGACCTGACCCAGGCCGGCGATGCTACCGTCGAAGTCCGCATGGCCAGCAACGATCCGGACGGGCCGTTCACGTTCACCCTCGAGGCGTTCGTCCGCGAGGAGATCGTCGAGATCACCGACTGTAACAGCAACGGCATCGACGATGCTGAGGAGCTGGACACCGACGCCGACGGGTATATCGATACCTGCGACAACTGCCCGCAGGACTACAACCCCGAGCAGACCGACGCGGACAACAACGGCCTGGGCGATGCCTGCGACCTGATCGAGGAGGAATACGAGGATTGCGATTCGGACGGTCTGGATGACGCCGAGGAGCTGGACACCGATCAGGACGGGTACATCGACGACTGCGACAACTGCCCGGAGGTCTACAACCCCGAGCAGACCGACCAGGACAACGACGGCTACGGCGATGCCTGTGACGATGAGGAAGAAGATCTGGTCTGCCCGACGGATTACACGCCGGTGTGCGGCAAAGATGGCCAAACCTACGGCAACGGGTGTGAAGCCTCACAGGCCGGCGTCGAGGTCGATTACGACGGCGAATGCATCGAGCCGGATCAGAAAGAAGAAGAAAAAGACAACGACCAGAAGAACGAAGACGAGAAGAACCAGGACGAGCAGGGCCGACCCTTCGGTCAGGGCAACGGGCAAGGTGAAGGCATGGCCGGTGGCGGCGGTGGAGCCATGTGCGGTGCCGGCGGGGCGGGCATGATCTCGCTGATGCTGATGGGGCTCTGCTGTGCCAAGGTCGGCCTCTTGCGTAACCGTCGTAACTTGGACCAGGAGGTGATCTGCTAAGCGATTGATCCGAGAACCCATTTGGGCCGATGGACGTTCGGCCATGTTGAACAGGGGTCGCCTGATACAGGCGGCCCCTGTTGCATGCGCCCCAGCAGGTGATGCGCGGACACGCCGGTCCCCATAGGTCGCCGGTGTGACCGGGGTATTCACATCTCGCGCAACATTCTGATGGGCGGTGACAACATGCAGTTCATGCCACCCGCGCCGAATTCATGCCACGCAGCGGCACTCATGGAAAGGGTTAGCCGATCATCCTGCCAAAGTGGTGCGGCGCTACGGCGGTGGACGCACCCGAGCCTCGCAAGATACACCTGGCAACCGGACGCCCGGGCCGAATCGCCGTAAAGTACGGCTGCATCCAGCGTCGCCAAGCGTGAGCTAACTCCAAGATGGGACAACAGTTACGGTTAGCTCATGGATTTGTTTAATCCGCACTTGACTCGGATCATCCGATTCTGGTACACTTCTACCGGTTCGAGTGGGTGGGCGCGGACTCAAACGCTTGGGCGCGCCACCTGCCCGTCACATCGATCGTTTTCCAGAGAGAGAGAGTTGGGCAACCCGCTTCGTGGCGGCGGCCCCGTTCCAGGGGGCTCGCAGTCCGAACTGGCCCGTGTGGGTTTTGGCCTCGCCATGGCGTGTGGTGAGGTAAGCCAGAGGCGCGGGACCCACACTCGAGGCGTAGCGCCTCAGCATTTCCTCGGAGTCCGCGTGCAAGCGGAGTGAACACCCAGCACATTTCCAACAAGCGGGAGAAAACCCATGCGAGCTAAACACGTTTCACGTCTGGTGGCTGGCGCTTTGGCGCTGGCTGTGTCATTGGGGTTGGGCAGCACGGCTTGGGCGACCGCAATCGACCCGGGCTTCGATCTCTTTTCTACCGGCCCCGGCGCGTTTGTCGACCTCAGCGCCGTCGGTCTGCCCCCCAACGTGGGCCTTAAAGGAGTCCCCTTGGGCGGCGGTCTAGGGCTGGGCAATACCGATACGATCGTCGAGCGAAAACAGGGGATCGATCCGTTTGATCCGCCCGGCGGCCTGGGAACGGTGGACATTGAGTTGGTGGCCCTGCACCTGACCAGCGTCGCTCCTGTGGATCTGACACCTTTGAACATGCCGGGAGTGTTCGCGGATCTTCACGTGACCATCAACCAGAACGGGGTCATCCCCGGATTGCCGCAGCCTGATCAGTTGTTGCCGTCGATTGGACAGATGGAGATTCGCCACACGGTGCCCGGCGGTGGGGACTTTGACTCCTGCTTCGGCATGATGACCGACCCGCTCGGCGTCTGCGCCGCCCTGGGCGTGCCTGGTGGGGGTATCTATGGGGATGCAATCTTCACGCTGGTCGGCGGTGATCCCGCGAATCTAGCGGACGTCATGTTCAGTCAACCGGCCTCTCGAGTGGTCCTGTCGGGGGCGGGCGCACTGTGGTCGCACACGCCTCCGCCAAGCTACCCGGAAAGCTCGCTCTTTCCGGCGGGCATGTTCTATCCTGGCGTGGACCCGATCACCGGGGCGGTGGTCGGCGTTGAGCACGTGGGCCCGCACCCCCAAACGATACCTTCCACACCCGAACCTGCCAGCCTGTCGCTGCTGCTTTTGGGAGGGATGGTCATTCTCAGGCGTCACAGAGGATAGAGCTGACAACAGCAGGGCATCGCATGGAATCTGAAGCAGCGGGCGGCTTTATCACAGGCCGCCCACTCCCTTGGTGTTCCCTCCTCGGTTGGGCTCAGGGTCGCGGTTTTGCGCGGTCACTTCCATGAATCGCACTGTCATCTGCAGGTCTATGGGTAGGGCGGGCGTGTCAGGATCCAGCTCTATGAGCACCTCGCGGACTTTGGTGTCGGCCTGTTCGGTGGTTCGCTCGGTACGGATGTTCTTTCGGCCCATCATGGGTTCGAGGTGTACGACACTTCCGGTGATTTGACGGTCTCCAAACGCCTCAGCGGTGGCGATCACCCGTTGCCCCACTTTGACGCGGAGGATGTCGGCTTCATCCACTTCGGCCCGCAGGCGAACGTCGTCCAATCGGCCTACGCTGAGAATGGGGCTGGGTGATTCGGGGTCCACCACTTCGCCGGGTTCGAGGTGCCGGTAGATGACATGACCGTCCAACGGGCTGACGATGGTGCGCAGGGCCAGTTCGGCCTCGGCCCAGTGCAATGCCGCCCGGGCCTGCTCGACCTTGGCCTGGGCCACGTGAATCTCTTCAACGGTCGGACCAGCCTTGGACATGGCGGCGATTTGTTCGGCAACCTTTAGTTCGGCGGCGGCCAGTCGTTGCTCTTCGATGGCCTGGTCAAGTTCGGTCGTCCCGGCCACCTGGCCGTCATAGAGAGCCTGGACACGCCGCAGTTCCCGCTCGGCCCGGTCCAGGCGGGCCCTGGCCCGTTCGACGCCGGCATCGGCTTTGACCCGTTTCTCGGCACGATCCCACGCTTTGAGGCGGTCCAGGTTGGCCTGGGCCAGCATCAAATCCGCCTGTCGTTGACCCACCAATGCGGCAGCGCTGTCATCGTCGAGGATGACCAGCGGTTCGCCCTTGCGGATCGGTTGGCCGGCGTGTTTGAGGACTTGTTTGATCCTCCCACGGCGCTCCGACCGGATTTCCACGAGTTGGGTGGTAGGCTCCGCGACGGCTGGGGCGGCTGCGACACAGAATGCGCCCAATGCGGATGCGTTCGCCGGAGCGCTGCTGCCCACCGCCGACGGGGTTGGGCGATTCGCGGCCGGCTCAGCCATCTGGTTGTGCCGAACGAGCCAATAACCGGCTACCGCGACCGCAGTCGCCAACAGAATCAGGGCTGGGACCAGCAAGCCGGCGCTTCGACGATGACCGGTCGGGCGAACGCTCCACACGTTGTCGTCAGGCGGAACCATGCTGGGCTCACTTCGGCGCCGATCGTCGCACATCTTACCATCCAGCAGCGTCACGATTCTATCGGCAAACGGCTCCAGGCGGGTATCGTGCGAGACGACCACGACGGCTTTGCCCTGTTGGTGGGCCAAGTCCGCCAGCGTGCGGATCACTTCGCGAGCGTTTTCCCAATCCAGATTGGCGGTGGGTTCGTCCGCCAGCACCAGCCGTCCGGGACAGGCCAATGCTCTGGCGATGGCGGCCCGTTGCCGTTCGCCCCCGCTCATCGCCGCCGGCAAATGGGTCGATCGTTCCTGCAGGTTGACCCGCTTCAACAACTGGCCGATAGGAACCGACCCAAACGAGCCACCCGCCAACAAACCCGCCAGGGCGATGTTGTCCGCGGCGCTGAGCGCCTCCAACAGATTGTAGACCTGGAAGATGAAGGCGACGTGTGTTCGCCGCTGCCGGGGTAATTGCGACTCCGGCAATGGATCCATGCGGTCGCCGGCGATGCGAACTTGGCCCGTGTCCGCCCGCTGAAGCAGGCCCAGGATGTGCAAGAGCGTACTCTTGCCGCTGCCTGAGGGTCCTTCGATCAAGGTCAACTCGCCGCCGTGGATTTGCAGGTCCACGCCGTCCAAGGCCTGGACCCGCGTATGTCCCTGGCCAAACGCTTTAGAAACGCCTTCCAGTTCGGCGAACGGGCGGTTCATCGAAACACCTCGGCTGGGGCGATGCGGAACACGCGCCAGGCGGCTGCCAGGCTTGACGCCACGCACATCACCAGCGTCAGCGGCAAGAGCGCCACGAACATGTAGGACGGCATGTTCATACTGACGGCTGTGCCGCCCGTCCCGGCAAAGTGCGAGATCAGCATGGCCCCGGCGCAGCCCAGCACATACCCGATCAAGGCCACGATGACGCCCTGGGCCACGATCACGCCGGCCACAAAACTGTTGTCAAAACCAAGGGCCTTCAAGATGCCGTATTCCCTCAATTTGACCAGCACGCCGGTCACAAAGGTCTGGCCCACGATGGTCATGCCCACCACCAGGGCCAGGGCTGCCATCAACAGCAGCGACACACCCATGCCCGACCCCATCACCCAGTATCGCCAGCACCGACCGGCAAACTCGTCGCGGGTCAGCACTTCCGCGTCGGGGATGCGTTGAGCCAAGGCCCGTCGAACCTGCCCGAGGTCGGCCCCCGGGTCGCACTTGACCATCACGAAGTTGGTCTTGTCCGCGTCCACGGCGGCTAAATCCAGGGCGGCTTCGTATGAGGTGAACGCATAGGGTGTAATGGTGAACGAGCCCATGTCCGTCGCAAACCCCGCCACGAAGATGCGGTTTCCACTCAACTCGGCGCGGGAGCCCACCGCCAGGGGTTGACCTTGCTGCCCGAAGCGCCAACGCTCGCGCCCGTCCAGCACCACGCCTCGACCTTCATTGGTGCGGGTCCGCATCAGTCGAGGGTCGATTCCCAACCAGGCGTACTCTGTGTCGGTTCCTACGACGATGGTCGATTCCTGCCGGCCCGACGGAAAACGCCATAGGCCAAAGCCCACCACCATCCGCCCGGTGCGGGCCACCCCGGGCACGCCCAACGCCTGGTACCGCCGCCGGCTTGGCATGGGGGCGGAGAAGTCGGCATTGGACGCCTGCTGCGACACGATCCACAGGTCGCCGTCGATCTTGCGGGCCAGGAGCGAGGAGCTTTTTACCGCACCCAAAAAAATGGCCGCCTGAACGGCCATGAGCACCACGGCAAACACCAGACCCACGACCGCGGTGATGAAGCGCACCTTGTCGCGGTATAGGTTGTACCAGGCAATCTTCCACATGAATCAGAGCCCCGGGGTGCAAGCGACCGGTGGCCGGGCGCCACAAACGACGGGCGACATTGTATCGCCAAACCACCACCGATTCACCCTGCCTTCACTTGGCCGTACTGCCAGGCGCGAGCGGGTCTGCTATGATGCAACCATGTCCGCCAAGCAGACCGCTCCGGATCTTCCCTTTGCCCACCGCACGCCGGACGCCTGGGCGGCCCGGGTTTTGGCGAGTCCCTTGGCCCTGCTCAACGATCACGCCCACCTGGAAAAAAAGGCTGCCAACAACGCCCTGGAGTTGCTCAGTCGCTGGCCCGAGCCCAACCCGCCCGAGCACTGGGTCCAGGCCATGACCGCCATCGCCCGCGATGAAGTCGAACACCTGGCCCTGGTCACGCGGATTCTGTCGCGTCGTGGAGGCCGGCTGACCAAACACCACCGCAACGACTATGCCAGCGGTCTGCGTAAACTGGTTCGCACCGGTCTGGGGCCTTTGGAATTGATGGATCGGCTCATGATTTCTGCGCTGATTGAAGCTAGATCGTGCGAGCGCTTCGAGTTGCTATCCCGCCATTGCTCCGACAAAGAACTGGCCAAGCTGTACGCCGGACTGTGGGCCTCGGAGCAAGGTCACTACCGCACCTTCATCGACCTAGCCCGCACCGCCAACCCCGCCCGCACCGTCGAAAAACGCTGGCCTCAAATGCTCAAAGCCGAGGCCAAGCTGATTCAAGCACAACCGCCGGGCCCGGGTATGCACAGCGGGGTTTGATGCCCGACTCGGCGGACCGCCGGCTTTCTTGCGGCAAGTCAGCCCGCCGGTACAATCGCCCGGATTGCACGGGCCCACGCAGTGGCGACGCGCAATTCAATGAAACGCGCTCCCCACGGAGCCGGAGCGCTCGTGGCTGATACGACTGAGAGACACCATGGGGCATCAACGATTCCTGATTACCGCAGCCTTGCCGTACTCGAACAACCGCCTTCACGTCGGGCACGTGGCTGGGGCGTATCTTCCGGCTGACATCTACGTGCGGTTTCTGCGGGCCTATCATGGTCGCGATCGCGTGCGCTTCATCTGCGGAAGTGACGACAACGGCGTGGCAGCCCTCAAAAGCGCCCGCGAAGAAGGCATCACCGTCGAAGCCCTCACCGCCAAGTACAACGCCGCCCAACAGCGGGCCTTTGACGGGCTGGGCATCAAGTTTGATATTTATGGCGGAACACACCAGCCCGGCTTCGCCGAGATGCACGAAAAGCTCAGCCAAGGATTTTTCCTGAAAATCTACGACCAGGGCTTATTCACCAAGCGGACCATCCAGCAGCTCTATGACACCGAGGCCAATCAGTTTCTCCCGGACCGTTTTGTCAAAGGCACGTGCCCCCACTGCGCTTACGAAGAAGCCCATGGCGATCAATGTGAAAACTGCGGGAGGGCCATGGACCAGACCACACTCAAAAACCCGGTCAGCACCATGACCGGCACGGTGCCCGAACTGCGTCACACCACCCACTGGTTCCTGCGGCTGGACCGGATGCAGGACCGTCTGGCCGATTGGCTGCGCTCCAAGCAGGATCCCGACACCGCCGGTGCCTGCTGGAGGCCCATCGTCCTGAATCAATCCCTGGGCCGCATCGAAAGCGAGGGCCTGCCCGAACGGGCCATGACCCGCGACATGACCTGGGGCATTCCAGTGCCACTGGATGACCCCGATGCCCAGGGTAAGGTGCTTTACGTCTGGTTCGACGCCCCCATCGGGTATATCTCCTTCACGGCTGTACTCTGCGAACGCCTCGGTGAGGGTTGGCAGGCATACGAGCAGTGGTGGAAGGATCCCGACTGCAAGATCGTCCACTTCATCGGCGAGGACAATATCGTCTTCCATGCCATCACTTTCCCAGCCATGATGCTGGCCACCCACGACAGCGATTCGATTCAAGGCAAAAAGGGCGAGTACCAACTGACCCACAACGTGGTTTCCAATGCCTTCTTGAACATTAAGTTCCCCGGCCAAGACGATGCAGAGAAGATGAGCAAGTCGCGGGGCACCGCCATCTGGATCGAGGACTACCTCGAACGCTTCGAGGCTGACCCGCTGCGCTATTACCTGACCGCCATCGCCCCCGAAAATGCCCGCACCGCCTACGACCTGGCGGACTTCGTCAATCGCAACAACAGCGAGCTGGTGGCTGCCCTGGGGAACCTCGTCAACCGCACCCTGACCTTTGCACACAAATACTTCGACGGCAAAGTCCCCGAGCCGGGCCAACGCGACGAGACCGACCTTGCCCAACTGGCTGCCTGTCGCAGCGCAGCCGACGACGCTGCCAAGCAGTTGAACGATTGCCACATCAAAGCAGCCCTGGCTGAGGTCATGAACCTGGCCCGGGCGGGCAACGCCTACTTTGACACCACCGCCCCGTTCCGCACGCGCAAGACCGACTTGGTCGCCTGTGGACGGGCCGTCAACGTCTGCCTGCAAACTGTCCGCACCTTGACCACGGTGATGGCTCCATTCCTGCCCCTGGCCGCCCAAAAATGCCTGGCCATGCTCGGGCTCGGCGAGGATGCCCTGACCTGGCACCGTGCGACCGAGGAGTTGCCGGCCGGCACCACACTGGGCGACCCCGAACTGCTATTCAAGAAG
>JBHHVM010000125.1:0-8722 GCA_046754265.1 Phycisphaerae bacterium | reverse complement strand
ACAGCGCGACCGATGGTCAACCCGCCGACGCCAGCACCGATGGTGGCTAGTACCGTGTTTCACAAGTTTCGCGACTATGTGGCGATCTAGCGACTTTGTTGTTTGTCGTCCGCGCGGGCTGAAGCCCGCGGCTCGATAACCGGCGGTTGGTCGGCGGGGATTTCTCCGGGCCGGTCTCATAAAACAATTCGTAGTGAATCGCTCAAGCCGTTTGGTTTGGCTCGAATCCGGGTCTTGTTGGGCTGGCCGGATTCAGGGCTGTGGCATGCATACCATTCAATGCAGTCAGCAGTATGGAGACGGATGGATGCAACCCCTAGACCCCGATCACGGACCTGACCCGGTGCGCGCGCTGGCCGACGGCAGCCGTCGATGGGCGCCGATGCCCCCAGACCAGGCCCGTCATGTGTTTAGGGAGATGGTGGTCTGGGAGCTTTCCAACGGGCGTCTGTCCGCCTGGCGCCGGCGCCGGCTGGTTCAATACGCGGCTGCGCTGCACCTTTCGGCCGTGGATGCGGGCCGGCTCATTCAGGAAGCCCACGACGCTTTTAACGTGCAACATTCCAGGCCAGCGACGTCTGATGACGACGCAGATTCAAGGCCTACGCTCCGGTTTCGGCCGGGTCTTTCCCGGCCTGCTGCCTGGCCCGTTTGGGTCAAGCTGTTGCTGCTGGCGGCCACGGTCGGGGCCGTCGAATTGATCCTGTTCAGTATCCTGCCGGGATAGAATAAGACGGCAGTTCAGGCGCGGCGCGCCTGGGCTCTTGCCGGGCGGTCCCAACGCGTCTATCAATACCTTAGAGGGAAAACCCGCTTCCTTACGGGCGCGGCTCGGAGTTTTCGGTCATGTGTGGAAAGACACGTAGATGGGCGGGGCGATGCCTGTGCGTGGGGCTGGTTTTGGTGCCGTGGGCCTGCAACCCGTCCACCCCAAGTTCCGGCGCAGGCTCCGGGACGGGCGACTCAATCGACGAAAGCGGCAACGTCATGCAGGATGACCCGACCCCGAGCGATGCCGGCGCAGACGACCCAGCCGATACTCCACCGGAACCCCCCCAATCTCCAACCGATGACCTGCTGGACAACACCGAGAACGCCGAATACCTGGGGAGCCTGCCTTTGGCGACGGTCACCGTAGGCGACAAGCGTTTTCTGGTGTGGGTGGCTGACACCAGCCCGACACTCCAGCGCGGCCTGATGCAGGTCACCGAGGAGGAGCTGGCCGACCTGCCCGATGGGACGGGGCGGGGCATGTTGTTTTCTTTTGAGCAGGATTCGACCGGCGGCTTCTGGATGAAGGACACCATCACGCCGCTGGACATCGCCTTCATCGATGAAGGCGGCACTATCGTCACCATTCACACCATGGCCCCGCTCGACGAATCCATCTATCGACCCACGGGCCCGTACCGCCATGCTTTGGAAGTTACGGCTGGCACCTACGGGGCGCTGGGCGTTGCGGCGGGGCAATCGGTTGTTCTGCCGTAATAAGAAGGCAACGAGGCAACAAGGCAACGAGGCAACGAGGCAACGAGGCATCAAGGCTGACGGGCTGACCAAACGTTCCTGGCAGGTGCGGCGGTTTTGTGGGCGGGGCGCTTGGTGTGGGGCGATTTCGCGTTGTGGTCGCATACGGGCGGCGTTTCCGGAGGGGGAATGGGTCTACGTCGCAGGCGGGAGTCGGTGTGCGCGGCCAAAGACCCACCCCGCCGGTGGTAAGAAGGGCAATATGCGCGGGAAATGCCCCGCCGGATGGGCGTCCACGGTCTTGGCGCCCGGTTCGGTGTGGTATGCTAGTACCGGTGGGGGTCTAACCACGCCTCAGAGGGGAGTTCGGTCAACGAAACGGGCGGGCGTCGTGGGACCGCCAGGCTGATCAACCCAGCCTGCTGAATACCAGGCGGGTCAGGACCGGAGGCGGAGTATGCTGCAGGCGGAACGAGGTGGGGCCTTCGGATTGACCTTGCGACATGGTTTCGCGTGGGCGCTCCTCGTGGTCGCGATGGCTAGCGCCGCCCGGGCCCAGGGTGGGGAGGACCCGGCGTTTGAGCTACGACGGTCCGTCCGCACCGGTCTGGTCTCGTTCCTGAAAGCCGCCGACGGGGGCACGCTCGAGGTGCCCAGGGTCAACCGCCTAGCCAAGCCCCAACCACTTGATGCGCTTATGCAGTACGGGCGGATGTTCGGCATCGACGACCCGGCTGGGCAACTTCAAGGTCAACAGACCCGCACCGATGCATTGGGCTTTACGCATACCACGTATCAACAAGTCCACAACGGCGTGACAGTATTCTCGGGGCAAATCAAAGTTCACCAGGACGGTGCGGGGCGGTTCATCGCCGTCAACGGCGACTTTTATCCCCTGCCTGATGGGCTTGATACCCATCCGGAGATTAACGTGGCCAGGGCTGAGCAGATCGCCCGCGGTCGATTGGTCGGAGCCCAACCCACGTTGGAAAGCTCGGAGCTGACCATCGTGGACCCGGGTTGGTACGGCGACGCGGCGATCGGGCCCCGGTTGGCCTGGTCCATCGTGTTGACCGCTCGGTGGCCGGCCCTGCGCGAGGCCTTTTTTGTTGATGCGCGCACCGGGCAGGTGCTGGATCAATGGTCCAAGATTCACACGGCCAAGAGTCGGCGCATTTTCGATGGTCAGGAGTTGGGGTTTTTGCCGGGCGCCCTAAGACGCATTGAAGGAGACCCCGTGGCGGGGATTGCCGACGTCGATGCGGCCTACGACTATGCCGGAGACGTGTACGATTATTACTCGCGGGCCTTTGGCTACGACAGCATCGATAATCTGGGTAGAAACCTCAAGGTTACGGTTCGGTGGTCGGATGGGCGCACGTGCCCCAACGCTTTTTGGAACGGAAACCAGGCCGCCTTTTGCAGCGGCGTGGTAACCGACGACGTGTTGGGTCACGAGTTTCAGCACGGCGTGACCGAGTTTTCGGCCAATCTGATTTATCAGAATCAATCGGGGCAGCTTAACGAGTCCTATTCGGACGTTTTTGGTGAAGTCATCGATCTATTCAACGGGGGTGCCAGTACGCCCGGCACTTTTGGAAACAACGATTGGCCCCAGGAGCCCGGGCGGGTCACCGAACCGGGCCTGGACACGCCCAACAACCTGCGAACCACGTGCAGCGGAAACCAGGACCCGGTCTACCCCGACGGTGTCCGCTGGCTGTTGGGGGAAGATGCGCAGGCTTTCGGCGGGGCGATCCGCGACATGTGGGACCCGACGTGCCACGGGGACCCCGATCGGGCCAACAGCCCACTGCAGGTTTGCCTGCCACGCGACAATGCGGGTGTCCACTCCGGCAGCGGCGTGCCCAATCATGCCTTCGCCATCGTGACCGACGGGAAGTCGTACAATGGCTATGACGTGCGGGGGATCGGGATCATCAAATCGGCGGCGGTTTGGTTTCGGGCTTTGACCGTTTATATGACCGTGACCACGGACTTCGACGACGCCTATGCGGCGTTGAACCAGGCTGCGATCGATCTGATTGGGACCTTTCCCAACGATCCGCGGACCGGTCTGGCGAGCGACGAGATGTTTACGTTGGACGACGCGGTTCAGGTGGACCTGGCCCTGCAAGCGGTCGAGCTGAATAGCGCGGGGCTGTGCGGTCAAAACGTGCCGGTGCTCAGCACGGAGGAGCCGGTGCAGTGTTTTGGCCGTAGCGTGATCTATCAAGATGACTTTGAGGGAGGTACGAACTCGTGGACCGTCGAGCATGAGGGCAACGGCGGTTCGCTACCGACGCCCTACGACTGGGTGCAGGTTTCGGATTTGCCTGACGGGCGGGCGGGGACGGCTTGGTTTATCGCGGACCCCGATATCGGTGGGACCCTGGCCGGCCAAAGCGAAGCGGCGGTACACCGGCTGATCAGTCCGCCGATCCAGTTGCCCGTGCAGGTCAATCTTCCGTCGCTGGCCTTTACGCATAGCATGCGCGTGCAACCGGGCTTTGACGGGGGCAACGTCAGGATCAAGGTCAATGACGGGCCTTGGCTGTTGCTGCCGACGTCCGCGTTTACGCACAACCCTTACAATCCATTTGAGCTGGTGGCCAGCGATCCGGTCAACAACAATTCGAACATGCTCGGCGGCCAGCCCGCGTTTACGGGTAACGGCCGCGAGTGGGGGACCTCGGTGGTTGCGTTGCAGGCCATGGCCGGTGGCGGCGACACAATTCAGGTTCGCTTCGACTTCGGCAAAGATGCGGCGGTTGGTGTCGACGGCTGGTACGTGGACGATTTCGAGATCTATCAGTGCGTCGCGAGTAGGGATTGCAACCTGAATGGTCAGGCCGACGAGATTGACGCTTCGATGCCGGCCGAGCCCGAGTCTTTGTTTCTGAGGAGACCGGCCCTGGTGGATTCGCGCCAATCCGACGCCGACCGCCGGGTCACCGAGCAGGTTTACATCGTCGGTGATGATTTCACGGTGGCTGCGCCCAAGACCCTCGAAGCGGTGAGGATTTGGGGAGGCTACGTGGTGACCAACGCCGTCAACGTGGTTGATGATTTCACGCTCAGCATCCACACCGACAACGCCGGGCTGCCCGGCACCACTTTGTATAGCGAGCAGAGCATCGCGGTGACGCGGCGACAAACGCACAACACGGTGGGCACTTCGACGGCGTCTTTTAGCGAATGGGAGTTCATTCTCACGCCGGCTTCGCCCATCGAGCTTCAACCGGGCAGTTATTTTCTGGTGGTGGTCAACCAGACGTTTGCGTTTGATGATATCTTCGTGTGGGAAGCGGGGCCGACCGGTCCGACGGCCGGGCACGTGTTTGACACCGTGGTGCCCGCCCAGAGCTGGGCCTCGGATAGTGCCTTCGACCTGGCCTTCGAGCTGTTGGGTTCACCGGTCGGCGGTGACTGCAACGCCAACCTGGTGCCCGACGATTGCGAGCAGCCCGACGACTGCAACGACAACGGGATGTTGGACCTGTGCGATCTGAGCGCGTCGGTAGCCCTGCAATCGCCGGTCTTGTCGCCGGTGGACGCCCTGAATCCGCAAGGGCATCTCTTTTATGTTCCCCGGTTGGCTGACAGCGACGTGGCGTTGAGGATTTCGGCGTCGGCTGATCTTGCCCTGGGCGACCAGGCGATTGAGGTGGATATCAACGGCACGGCTGTGGGTCGCGTTTTTGAGTCGGGGGCTGGTTCTTGTCCCGCTCAGCCCGACCAGGCCGTTTTGCAGGTGCCGCCCGAGGTGTTCAATGCAGCGCTCATCGGCAACCAGGCTGTTATCACCCTGACGCCGACGGCCAACGTTGATGCGGCTGCGTGCCAAGGGCAGAGCATGGCCACCGTGCAGATCGATTACCAGGTTCAGGGCACCAGTCAAGACTGCAACGACGATGAGACGCCCGACGAATGCGAATTGGCGGGCAACGATTGCAACAGCAACGGCATTCCGGACGAGTGCGATTTGGCCGGCAACGACGTGAACAACAACGGTGTCCCCGATGAGTGCGACGAGTGCCTGACGGATGTGGAATGTCGCCGCCCGCCATTTGACGATGGGATTTTTTGCAACGGTGTCCCCCTTTGCCAGGCCGGTGTCTGTGTGCCGGGGCCGGTGCCGTGCCAGGGGGATGCCTCGTTCTGCGACGAGAGCGGCGAGACGTGCTTTCAATGCGTCTCGGATGCCGACTGCGGGGACGGGGTTTTTTGTAACGGGCGGGAGACCTGTATCGATCGGATCTGTGTGTCGAGCGGCAATCCGTGCCCGGGGCAAGTTTGCGACGAAGCTACCAGGGGCTGCGTTGGCTGTGCCGGCAACGCAGAGTGCGACGATGGGCTGTTCTGCAACGGGGCTGAGCAATGCGCGGGCGGATCGTGCAGCGCCGGGGCTGCTCCGTGTGGAGCCTTGGTGTGTGATGAGGCTGCCGATACTTGCGTCGAGTGTGAACAGGATGCCGATTGCGACGACTCAGTCTTTTGTAACGGAGCTGAGAGCTGCTCGGCCGGCGCCTGCCAAGGCGGTCCAGACCCCTGCCCCGATTCTCCCTGCGACGAAGCCTCGCAACAGTGTCTGGAATGCGCGATCAACGCCGACTGCGACGACGGGACGTTCTGCAACGGGGTGGAGCGTTGCCAAGGCGGCCAGTGCGTGGCGGGCGAGTTGCCCTGCGTGGAGGGTGAGTGTTGCGACGAGGAGCGGAGCTCGTGCGGGACCTGCCCCTGCGAGACGGCGGCGGATTGCGACGACAACGACGAATGCACGCAGGATTCCTGTTCGGTGGGGCAGTGCCGCTATGTGGCTATTGCCCGATGCGGCGATGCGGACGGCGACGGGGTGGACGACGAGGACGACGCTTGTGCGGATACTGCCCGGGGCGATGCCGTGGACGCCGAGGGCTGCTCCTGTGCCCAATTGGACGACGACGGTGACGGGGTGGACGACTGCGACGATATTTGCCCGAACACGTCGGAAGGCGGGTCGGTGGATGGGCAGGGATGCCTGTGCAGCCAGCGGGACGACGATTCGGACGGAGTGGACAATTGCGGCGACGCCTGTCCGGGCACGGCTGTGGGGCAGGCGGTGGCTGCTGACGGTTGCGCTCCGGTACAATTGGACGACGACCGCGACGGAGTGACGAACACGGCGGATGCCTGTCCGGCCACGCCGGTGGGGGAGATCTCCGATGCGGCGGGCTGCTCGTTGAGTCAGCGTCAAGCCCGTGGCACTGACGTGGGGGCCCCGGTGACCTCGGTGGAGGATGGCCAGGATCCCGGCGGGAGCAGGAGTAGCGGTTCAAGCGCCTGCGGGCTCCTGGGCATGCTCAATCTGCTGCTGCTGACCGCGGGCCTGGCCGTCTGGAAGGGCCGCGGGTCGAGCCGCTAGGGCACGTTCGGACCTGACCAGGGAATTCCGCCCCAATTCTCGGACCTATTGGCCAACTCGAACCCTCGTCCGACATTGCTTGGACACGGCGATTGCACGATAATGGCCTGGCGCGGTATGATGGGGATGGTGTGGCGGATCACGATATCAGCCACCGATCGGGGGGGCGGTTCGGATTGGACGGACATATTCATGCCCCAGGGTTCATCAGACTGCGCCCGTGGGCGGCGCGTCGACTTCAGGCGAGATTGGAGCGTATCCATGGCGTCATCTTTGGGTAAGGGACGTTGCACCATCCGGAAAGTTGCGGTGGGATTGGCCTGTGTTGTGTTGGGCGCCATCCTGCCGGCCGGGCTTGCCTGGGGGCAAAACGTCCCAGCCCAAGTGAAGGTGCGCCGTTCGCCCACAACCGGACTGGTGACTTTTATCACGCCGGTGCAAAGGCCCGACATCCAGGTCACGCCAGGGCCGGGTCAAACTCGGGTTCGGCCGACCGACTTCTTTCAACAGTATGGGCATCTGTTCGGCATTACCGATCCGCCGAAGCAACTTCGCCTGATGCGCAGTAGCGTTGGGCTGCTGGGCCGAACGCACACGACGTACCAGCAGATGCACCGGGGTGTTCCGGTGTTTACGGGCGAACTGAAAGTGCATCAGGACCCGGCTGGGCGGATCGTGGCGGTCAATGGTGATTTCTATCAAATCTCCCCGAAGTTGGCGACGATTCCGGGCATCTCGGATCTGGACGCCCAGCAATTTGCGGCCGACAGCGTCGCCTGGCTCGATCCGCAGATTCACTCGTCGGAGTTGGTCGTCGTGGATCCAGGTTGGTACGGCGATCCGGTTTTTGGGGCGCGCCTGGCCTATCACGTGGTTGTGACCAACACGACCGGGTATCAAGCTGAGGCGATCTTTGTCGACGCCCACACCGGTGAAGTGATGGACCAATGGAACCTGATCTGCACCGCAAAAGACCGGCGGATCTTCGATGGTGCGGGAGGTGCAGCGATCCCGGGTACTTTGGCGCGGGCCGAAGGTGATGCTCCGGTGGCCGATGCACAGGTCAATGCAGCGTACGACTACTACGGCGACACCTACGACTATTTCTCTTTGGGCTTCGGGCGCGACAGCATCGATGGCCTGGGCCTGAGCATGGTGGCCACGGTCAATCACAATTCGGGTATCTGCCCGAATGCGTTTTGGGACGGAATTCTCAAGCAGATGGTGTTCTGCGACGGATTTGTCAAAGACGACGTGGTTGGACACGAATTGACCCACGGCATCACCGAACACACCGCCAACCTGGTCTATCAAAACGAATCCGGCCAACTCAATGAGGCGTACTCCGATATCTTTGGAGAGATGGTTGACCTGTTTAACGGCGGGGCTGCCTTTGTGGGAACCAATGGCCCGACGCCGTGGACGCCGCACTCGACGGGTCCGGGCGTGGATACCGGGAATCAGGCGCGGACAGCCTGTTCGCCGCCGCCGGCCGTGTCGGACGGTGTTCGTTGGCTGGTTGGCGAAGATTTCGGCTCGTTCTACTTTCGGGACATGTGGGATCCGACTTGTCTGTTCGACCCGGACAAGAAGACCAGCAGCAGACAAGACTGCGGGCGGAATGACGACACCGACAACGGTGGCGTGCATAGCGGTAGCGGCATCGCAAACCACGCTTTTGCTATCATGACCGACGGCAAAACGTTTAACGGGCAGACGGTCACGGGCATCGGCCCGATCAAGGCGGGGGCGGTGTGGTACCAGGCCTTGACGGTCTACCTGACGCCCGGCTCTGACTACCAGGACGCGTTTGTGGCCTTGAATCAATCGGCCCAAGACTTGATCGGCACC
>JBHHVM010000124.1:0-8740 GCA_046754265.1 Phycisphaerae bacterium | reverse complement strand
TTTCGGCGGGCATCGAGCGCTCTCGAATCATCGTGGACCCGGGCCTGGGTTTCGGCAAGACAGCCGGGCACAACCTGGATTTGCTGGCCCGACTCGACGAGATCGTGGCCCTGGGCGTGCCGGTGCTGGTGGGGGCTTCACGCAAATCATTCATCGGTCAGGTCACCGGCGTCGAGGCGCCCGATGAGCGTTTGGCGGGCTCTTTGGCCTGTGCCGTCTGGGCGGTCGGCAAGGGGGCGGTCATCGTTCGGGCCCACGACGTGGCTTCGACGGTTCAGGCTGTGGGAATGGTCCGGAGTTTGGAGACAAGGCAACAAGGCAACAAGGCAACGAGGCAACGAGGCAACAACGTCAAAGGCCAAAAGGAGGAAATCGAAAGTCGTTGGAAGGCCGCTACCGGATAGGGCGCGTTCCGGGTGCCACATTGCAGCTATTGACGAGGTGAATCAAACGACCATCGGTTCGTCGTGCTCTATGACTTCGGGCTCAGCCTGAAGCAAGTTGACGGCGGCTTGGACGACGGCGGGGTCCCATTGCCGGCCCGCGCAGTCGGTCAGTTCCTGGATGATGCGCTGCACGCCGAAGCGGCGCTTGTAGCTGCGGGTCGATGCCATGGCGTCGATGGAATCGGCCACCGCCAGGATTCGGGCCCCGAACGGGATCTGGTCGCCGATCAGCCCTTGGGGATAGCCAGCCCCGTCGTAGCGTTCGTGATGGTGCAAAATGATAGGCAGGGCGCGATCAAGAAAGCTGGCGTGCCCCAGGATCTGCAAGGCAGTTTGTGGATGCTGCTTGATTAGCTCGAACTCTTCGTCGGTCAACGGGCCCGGCTTGCGTAGGACGGCATCGGGCACGCCGATCTTGCCCACGTCGTGCAGCATGGCTGCGGTCTTAAGCGTTTCGAGGCGCGAATCGGGCAAACCCAATCGATAGCCCAAAGTCTCGGCCAGGTGGCTGACCCGTAGCGAGTGCCGGCGGGTATGAGGGTCTTTGGCTTCGACTGCGCCCACCAGGCTGTGGGTGGAATCGACACAGGCCCGGCGAAGCTGTTGGTGGGCCAACCCGATCCAGCGGGAGATGTCGCCCACCGAGGCGCCCATCAGTTGCCGCCGGGAAGGTGCCCGTCGGGACAAGGCGTGGAATTCCTGAACGCGCCGGCCCCCCGCCCGCTTGGCGGCGGCCAAGGCTTGCTCGGCCTGCTCGATGAGGTCCCCGGCGTTTTCCATGAATCCGACGCCCGATTCGGTCACGCCGATGCTGGCGCCGATCTTGATTCGATAACCTTCCGTGTGCAGGCTGTCGTTGAGCAAGGCATCGAGGCAGCGTTGGGCCACGGTCTGTGCATCGCCGGTTTGGCGGCCGTGTGAAAAGGCCACGGCAAAACGATCCCACGAATAGCGGGCGATGATGTCCGCGTTGGGGCAGGTGCCCTTCAGCAATCGCCCTACCCAGGTCAGCACTTGATCGCCCACCGCGCGGGAGTAGGTGGCATTGATCTGGCGGAAGCGGTCCAGGTCCACCAGCATCAGGGTCAGGGCTTGGCCCTGGCGCCGGCAGTCGCTTCGAGCCAGGTCCAACGCGTCTAGGAAAGCCCGGTGGCTGGTCAGACCGGTCAGCCGGTCGTGGGCCAGCGATTCGCCGCCGCGACCGGATGCAGCATCGGCGTCGACGATGGGTGTCTTTCCCGTGATGTTAACCATGAATTCCTACCCCCTGCACAACTCCCGGTTCCGTTGTGGCTATCGTCGGGGCCGGTCGCAAACTTCACTAGGACGAGGGGTTTTGTGACGGGGGTTTAGAAGCAGTTATGGGCAGGTCCGAAGAGAAGTGAGAAGTGAGAATGGGTCAGTACGTCCGTTTTCGATTTTCGACTTTCGCCTTTCGACTTTCCGTTGTGTGGTTTACAGTTCGCCGGTGGTGACTCGAAGGGCTTCTTCGAGTGTGGTGTGGCCGTGCAGTGCTTTGGCCAGGGCGTCATCGCGCAAGGTTATGGCCCCATGTTGGACGGCGCATTCGAAGAGGGCCTCGGTCGGGGCTTTGTCCATGACCAGCTCGGCCAGGCTTGAGTCAAAGGGGACGTACTCGAAGACCCCGACGCGATCGAAATAGCCGCTTCGCAAGCAGCGGGAGCAGCCCAGACCCCGATAAATCTCGACCGGGCCCCGCTCGTCGGGAATCTCCATGAGCCTGCGCTCCACGGTGTTGGCTTCGACGGGGTGTTTGCAGTTGGTGCAGATTTTCCGGACCAAGCGCTGGGCCATCACCCCGATAATGGCGCTACTGACCAAGTAAGGTTCGCAGCCCATGTCCAGCAGCCGGGTGCAGGCCCCCACGGCGGAGTTGGTGTGCAGGGTGGCCAGGACCAGGTGTCCGGTCAGCGACGATTCCAGGGCCAGGTGGGCGGTCTCCTCGTCGCGAATCTCGCCGACCATGATCACGTCGGGATCGTGCCGGACGATGCTCCGCAACGCGGCTGGGAAGGTGACCCCGAACTCCGAATCCACCTGCACCTGATTGACGCCCTCGATGTGGTACTCGACCGGGTCTTCGACGGTGATGATGTGCTTATCGGTGGTGTTGATCTCTTGCAGGGCGGCATACATGGTGGTGCTCTTGCCGCTGCCGGTAGGACCGGTAATGAGGATGATGCCGTGGGGGCGGGTGATGAGTCGCTCGAAGGACTGGCGGACCTCGGGCTCCATGCCCAGGGATTCGAGGTTGACGCTGGACCGGTCCATGGTCAGTAGCCGCATGGTCACGCGCTCGGTGCGCAGGTCGCCGACCACGATGGGAATGCAGGCCACGCGCACGTCGATGCGTTGCTCGAAACTGGTGGCGGTGAATCGGCCATCCTGGGCGACCCGTTTTTCGGTAATGTCCAACGCAGCCAGGATCTTGACGCGTGAAATCAAAGGCGCGGCGGCCTCGAGGGGGTATGCCCGGGATTCGACCAACCTGCCGTCGATGCGCAAGCGTACGCGGAGGCGGTCGCGTTCGGGCTCCAGGTGAATGTCCGAGGCCCGGCGGTCGACAGCTTCGTCCATGATACTGTCGAGCTGTTCGATCATGTTCAGACCGGTGGAGGAGACGGTCTTGACGGCAGTGGACACCGGGGCGATATCGGCCAGCCGCCCTCCGCGGCGGCGGGCTTCGCCGTAGATGTTGTCCATGGCTTCGATGATCTGGTAGCGGGGACTCACCACGTATTGGACGCCGCGATCGAATCGGCCTTCCACCGCAGCGCTGACGCTACGGTCCCCGGGGTCGGCCACGGCGACCACGAGTTGGCCACCCACCTCGTTAAAGATCAGGCAGGATTTTCGTCGGGCGATGTTTTCGGGCAGGGTCAGCATCCAGGCGGGCGCGGGCTTGCGCCGGGTCAGGTCCAAGAAGCGCAGGCCGTAGAAATCTGCATAGGCCCGGGCCACGTCGGTGTCGCTGATGACGTCCCGGGCCAGCAGCACCTCGACCAAGGGCTGACCTGAGACCTCTGCCTCGATGACGTGGTCGGTCAGGTCGAAGCGCTTGAGTTGGCCGGCCTCGACAAGCCTGGCCACGATCTTCATTTCAGAGGCACGGGCGGCAACCATGGGAGGATCCAAGGCAACGAGGCAACCAGGCAACCAGGCAACCAGGCAGAAACGTCAAAGGCTAAAGGCGAAAAGGCGTTCTAGGCGCCACATAATCGCTTCTCACTTCTCACTTTTCACTTCTCAATTCGACTTCACCGGTTGGAAACCGGTGCCACATTCGCAATTCGCTATTCGCTATTCCTTACCGTCCCAGGACCATCACCAGGGCGTCGTCGTCGTGCGGTTGGCCGGCCAGGTATTGTTGGAAGGCGGCGGTGATCTGTTGGACCATCTTGGCGGGGCTCGTAAACGCCTTGCTATCCAGCAGCACGTTGTTGAGCCTTTCGGTGCCGAACACTTCGCCGCCGGCGTTGGCGGCATCGATCAGCCCGTCGGTATGGAGCACCAACCTGAAGTCGGAAGGCAGGTCCACGGTGGTGGCTTCGTAATTGTAAGCCGCGTCGGTGCCCAGAATCAGCGAGGGATGATCCAGGACCTGAAGGCGAGTCGCGGCCGGGATCAGCAGCGGCATGGGAGCAGCGGCATTGACGTAGGTCAACCGACCGGCCGAGAGGTCCACGTGGGCACAGCAGCAAGCGATGAACTGCCGCCCGGGCACGCTCAGCAACGCTTGATTCAATGCATTGAAGATGCCGCCCAGATCGGCGACCGCACCGGGTACCGCCAGGGCAGTTCTAATGGCGGTGCGGACGGCAGCTGCCTGGGCGACACCGGCGGCGCCGTGCCCAGCCGCATCGACGATCAAGGCGCATGCGCCGGCCTCTTCGACGCCCACCAGGTCACAAATGTCACCGCAGCGACCGCTCCCGGGCACCAACTGGCTGGCGAACTCGAAACCCGATGGGGGCTCGATCGAGGGCGTCAGCCGACTGTGCATGCGGCGGACGTGGGACATGTAGACATGCCCCTCCCGGCCGGCGGTCTCGCCGAGACGCCGCGTGGCACCGGCCATGTTAGCCGCCAGCAAGGCCGATGCTGCCATGAGCTGTTGAAGCTGGGCATCGGTAAATGATCGTTTGGCGGTCGGCCTGTCGAGGTAGATCAAGCCCAGCACTTCGGATCGAAAGACCAAGGGGGCGACCAGGGCGGTGGCGGCGTAACCGGACTTGGCATCGATTTGAGCGCCCGTCTCGGGATAGCGGCCCGCCACTTGTTGGAGCATGGCGGTGTGGGTGAAGGTTTGACTGACCGGCATCAGCCCGGCGCCGGGGGCGCGGTTCAAACCGCGCTGGCAAATCGGGCGAAGGTCCCGTTTGCTCTCTCCGCGAAGGGCGACAAAACCGCGCTCGGCCTGAAGCTCGATCAACAAGTGGGAAAGAGCCGCTTCGACCACGTCTTCAGGGCGGATCATCACTCCGCCGGCATTGAACACTCCGCTTAATCGGCCAAGCTGATCCAGGGAAAGGGTCAACGGCGTCTTGGTCTTGATCCACGCACAGCCGGCCGGTTCGCTCCGGTCGGGAGTCAGGAACTCCAAGTCCTTGCCGGGAGCCGGACCCGCGTCGTCGAGAAACTCCAGCACGCGGTCACCGATGCGAATGACGTCGCCCCCAGCCAACACGGTCTCGGCGACAGTTTCACCGTTGACCAGGGTCTTGTTGCGGCTGCCCAGGTCACGGATGGAGTACCGGTTGTCCTTGGTGGGCTTGATCTCGCTATGCTCGCGAGACACCATGTCGTCCACGAAGGTGATGTTGCACCCGCCAACCCGTCCGATGACGAATCGGCCGGCGCCGATTTGAGCGGTGCGGATGTGTCCTGCATCGTCGAGGTAGCGGAGTTGGGCCATGGTCGGGTCACTATATCCGGCCGGGTCGCCCCCTGACAAGGCGGCCGGCCTACCCGCTGGCGTGAACGCCCGGACGGCGATAGAATTGCCGGCCGATTAGACAACGCGGCCCAGGAAAAAACCGAGGTGCCCCCGATGCGGAAAAAAACGCGAGGCAGGCGATGGATGAAGCTGATGGCGGCGATGACCTGCTACGGCTGTGTGTTTCAGTCGTCGACCTGCACCACCGACGAGCGGGATTTGGCCGAGCAGTTGACCGTCTCGATCGTGGACACGTTCATTGCCGGGCTGGTCTCCGATCGGCTGAACGTGACCAGCACGAATTTTTAGAGGCGGGTCTTGACACCGCAGCGCCGGGGCAGCAGCCCGTTCTCGATCGGCCCGGAGACGAGCCCCGGCGGTGCAAGACGCTGTTTTGACACCAGTTTCTAAACATTTCGGCGGGCGGGCATGAACGTACCGATTGACCGAGTGACGATTGTCGGCGACGGGGCGATGGGAACGGTGTGCGGGCTGTTGCTGGCCGGCAAAGGCGTGGCGGTGCGGATGTGGAGCCTGTTCGAGGAGCAGGCCGCCGCCATCGAGGCCCATCGAGAAAACCAGCGATTCCTGCCCGGGCATAAGCTCCCCGATAACTTTCACGTCACGTGCGACACCGAACAGGCCCTGGAAGGCTCCGAGTTGGTGGTCAACGCGGTGCCCTGCCAGTACATGCGGGCGTGCTGGGAGAGGATCGGCCACGCCTGCCCGGACGGGGCTGGCGTGATCAGCGTGGCCAAGGGCATCGAGATCGACACCCTGCGCCGCCCCACCGAGATCATCCTGGAGCTATCGACCGCGACCGACGTGGGTGTTTTATCCGGGCCCAGCATCGCCCCGGAAGTGGCGGCGGGCCTGCCCTGCACGGTGGTGGCTGCCAGTGAGAACGAGGACTTCGCGGAGTTGGTGCAGTCGGCGTTCAGCACCAAGTGCTTTCGGGTGTATACCAACCCGGACCCCATCGGCGTGGAGGTGGCTGGGGCAGCCAAGAATGTCATTGCCCTGGCAGCGGGGATCGTGGACGGTTTGTGTTTGGGCGACAACGCCAAGGCAGCCTTGCTGACTCGTGGATTGGTGGAGATTACGCGGCTGGGCGTCGCCCTGGGAGGCCAGGCGGATACCTTTCGCGGGTTGGCCGGCGTGGGGGACCTGGTGACGACGTGCATTTCGCCGGTGGGGCGCAATCGCAGCGCCGGTGAAAAAATCGGCCAGGGCATGACCATGCAGGAAGTCATCGACTCGGGCGATTCGGTGATCGAAGGCATTCCCACGACCAAGAGCGTGACCGCCCTAGCCCACGAATACCGCGTCGACATGCCCATTACCGAGGCGGTCTACTCGGTGCTGTTCGAGCATTTGCCCGCCGATGAGGCCATCGAGCTGCTCATGTCCCGGCAGTTGAAGCCGGAGTGAAACCGAGTTAGAGTTGCGTGTCGACTATACGGGGCCGGCACCTTCGCCCTTCCTTCCTTTGACGCCAAGTTGTGTCACCCACCGGGTCTTTCCTTGGACAAAAAGGTGTAGAGTACCGCGTTGACGGCGATGGCCCGGGCATCTTGCGGTTGGTAGCCCCTGCAGTTGACGCAAAAATGACCGGACAGGCCGCAGTGGATGTCGAGGGGGGAGTAGATGACCGCCCAACGGCGCGGGGCGTTCAGATCTGGTCGCAGTTGCACGCCTTTCAGGAGGGGGACCGCCAGCTTGGACGGCCAGGCGGGACCGTCAGGATCGAGTCGGGGGCGTTTCAGGCGTGGGTGGGTCAGGTCGCTGCCCAAGGGGCCCCAGACGTCGACGTCGGATGACGGGGCCAACCGCCCGGTGATCAGGGGATCGTCGGCTGGGACATCGATGAGCGCATCGAGACCGAAAGCATGTTCCATCCAGGCGCCGAACACGGCATCGAACCCGGACCGACCGCAGCAACCGGTGGCCAGCAGCGTCCCGCCTCCCTCCAGATAGGCCTTCAACCGTTTCAGCGCGTCGGAATCGGGCGGAGGCAAGTGATGGCCGGTCAGCCAGAGCAAGTCGAAACGGTCCAGGTCTGCATAGCGCAGATCGACGGCTGGCGTTTCGCTAATGACCAGGTCGAAGCCGTCCAACAGGACGTCGGAAAGTCGAGTCAAAGCGTTGGGGTCGGTCCACCCGTCGCGGTCGTGGCGAACGCGAGCCACGCGTATGCGATGAGCTCCCCGTCGACGGCTTGCGTCGGCACCGTGGGCGGGCCCCAATCCGGCGATGCGCCCCCGACCCATGGCGGGGGCGACGGAGCGCGGGTCCTGACGGTTGGTGGCATAGAGCAACAGATTGGCCCCCAGGCGGAACATATCCCGATAGTCGGCGAACAGGTTCTGGTGCCAGGCGTTGTTGAGCCCGCGTTGAACGACGAACAGCCGAGTGCGGCACCCGTCGGAAAAACCGGTGACGGAATCGTCGGGGTTGATGCGGTATTGGAGAGTCCAAAGCGCGTGGTTCTTGCTGAGCACCTGGCGCCGATAGCGCGGAAAGACCTCCTCGAAAAGGGTGGACACGCCGCGGGCAAAGGAAGCCCGCGAGCAGCAGGCCACCGCCAATACCGTGCCGCCGGACAGCACGTAGTCGCGCAGCAGGTCTTTTTCCAGATCGCTGAACTTGGGCGACTTGTGGCCGGTCAGATAGAGGATGGGAGCGTCCTTGATGTCGGCTTCGGGCGAATCCAGGTCGACGATCTGCCAGGTCATGGGCCTTTCGAGTTGGCGGGACAGCCAACGGGTCAAGGTGGCGGCGTCGCGGGGAGTGTTGTTCCAATCGGTCTGCTCGCCGTGGCGCAGCTTGTTGATGACCACCGGAGTCCGACCCTTGACCAACGCGAGCAATCCGAAGCAGGTCTGATCGATGGTGCCCCAGCTTCCGTTGCCCTGCTGGGTGCGGACCAACTGGTTGGCCAGGTCGCGATACCAATTGTTGGACCCAAAGGTCTTGAAACCCGAGGCGACGCCGGCCCGCTCCACGCTGTAGAGATAGTAGTTGAGCCACTGCGAGCGAAAGAGAGTCTGCCTGCCGCCGGGGAATTCTGGAATAGCGTCTGTCGTAAAGCGGGTGTTGAGCCACATCCAGGCATCGTCCATAGCCTGTCGAAGCTCGCCCGATTGGGGCAGGTTGTACCGGCAATTCCTGGACCGCCTGCCGTCGAACCGGCCGGCACTGCGCGAGTAGAGCTGATCGTACAGAATGTAGAGCGTGGCCAATCCGGCTGCGGTCATACTGCCATAGGAGTCGGGGCGCAGGCCACCGGTGGCTCGAAAGGGATTGGTCCGGGGCATGTAACCCCAGCCGCCGTCTT
>JBHHVM010000123.1:0-8794 GCA_046754265.1 Phycisphaerae bacterium | reverse complement strand
AATTCTGGGGGGCTTGCAGAACGACGGGATTCTGGGCGGCGAACGTGAAGCGGACGATGCCGACATGGAGGCCCTGGCCAAGCTCAGCACGTTGCGGGCCATCGTGGAGTGGGTCGAAGCGCGGGTTGGCGAAAGCGGCGAATCGGAGTCCGGTGCGGGGGACAACGGGGCACCGAAGCCAACGGCAAAAGAGGGTGCGGGTCCAATCCGTGAAGTGACCGTCGCCCGAGACCCCCAGCCGCGCATGTTGCTGCAAGCCGTGGAGGCGCCGTTGGCCCAGGATGGTTCCGATCTGCCAGTCGAGGGGACGGTGTTGATCACCGACGACCGCAGCGGTGTCGCCCAGCATTTGGCATCTCGCCTTGAGAGTGCGGGGGTGTCCTGCGTCATCACGCCGGTGGACGCCAGTGGGAATGGGGCGCCGGGGGGCTCTGCAACGAATCTGGCCGATCCGGCTGCGGCTGCACGCTTTGTCGAACGGTTGCGGAAAGAACATGGGCGGATCGCGGCCATCGTCCATCTGCACCCGATGCACAATCAAACTTTGGGCGAACCGCTGGATCCGATTCGGTGGCGGGCGGCGCTGGATGCCGAACTCAATAGCCTGTTCAACTTAGTCCAGGGATTGGAATCGGACCTGCGGCAGGGCGGGACCGGGGCGGTGCTCGCGGCTGTGCGTATGGGTGGTCGATTCGGCAGCGTCGAAACCGAACAGTGGGCGGAATTCCGGCCCGGCCAAGGGGGGGTCTGCGGTCTGGTCAAGTCCCTGGCTCGAGAGTGGGAGGATGTCAACTGCAAGGTCATCGACTTCGACCTCGAAGCATCGCCCCAAGACGTGGCTGAGTCGGTGATGGCTGAATTGGTTGCCCGCGATGGGCGGTCGGAAGTTGGCTATTGCCAGGGTGCGCGGACGGCGCTCGCGCCGACGCAAATAACTCTGCAAGGTCGCGATGTCGCCTTGGACTTGGACTGCGACTCGGTGGTGGTGGTCACCGGCGGCGCACGCGGCATCACGGCCGACGTGGCGTTGGAATTGGCTGAGCGGTTCTCGTTGAAGTTGGTGCTGCTGGGGCGTTCCCCGTTGCCGCCGGCGCAAGAAGCCTCGGAGACGGCATCGGTGAGCGATGCCCGACAACTCAAGGCGGTGATACGAAGTCGGATCGAACGGGAGGGACAGCGGGCGACGCCGGCCCTGGTCGAGACGCAATATAAACAGTTGTGTCGCCAGCGGGAGATGCGGGCCAACCTGGCGGCCATGCGGGAGGCCGGGGCCACGGTGGACTATCGTCCGGTGGACGTGTCGGACTCGGCGGCCTTTGCGGCTGCGCTGGATGACATTTACGCCCAATACGGTCGAATCGACGGTGCGATTCATGGGGCTGGGTTGATTGAAGATAAGCGGGTCTGCGACAAGACGCCCGAGTCGTTCGCCCGGGTGATGAATCCCAAGGTGAATGGGGCGTTGGTCCTGGCCCACAAGTTGCGTAGCGAATCGCTGCGCTTCCTGGTGTTTTTCTCGTCAGTATCGGGCCGATACGGCAACAAGGGCCAGTGCGACTACGCCGCGGCCAACGAGGTGCTAAACAAGCTGGCCGTCTGGCTCAACGCCCGTTGGCCTGGCCGGGTGACGTCGCTCAATTGGGGGCCCTGGGAATCATCCGGGGGGATGGTGTCGGCCGAGCTGGCCAAACAGTTTGCCCAGGCGGGCATCCGCCTGATCGGTCGCCGTGAGGGGAGACACTTATTCCTCGATGAATTGCTATACGGCACGAAGAATGAGGCTGAGGTCGTGCTGGGAGGCCCCTTGCGGGTTGATCCAGTGCCGCCGGCCGGCAGCAAAAGGGAATCAGTGGCGGAAGCCTCCGCGGACTTGAACGCGCCGCTGCTGATCGACCGGGTGGCCAGCGTTCACCAGTCCAACGGTTCGATTGAAGTGGCCCGGCGTCTGGACCCAGCCCACGACGTGTACCTGCTGGACCATCAGTTGGACGGGGCTCCGGTCATGCCCATGGCCATGATGCTGGAGTTGTTCGCCGAAGTGGCGTCGTCGGTCCGGCCCGGGTTGCATCTGGTGAGTCTGCGCGATGTGCGCATGCTAGGCGGAATCACGCTGGCCGACGATGCACGCCCCCTGGTGCGGGTCTTTGGTTCCGTGACCGCCGAGGTGGACGGTGGCGTCGATGTGGACCTCCGGGCGGAGTGCGATGACAACGGGCGGACGCGCTATGCGGCCACGGCACAGCTTCGACCGTCTGTACCGCCCTCGATTGAATCATCGCCGCTGCAGTTGGCCAGTCCGCGGGCGTTGGGCCTGTCGGTGTCCGAGGCTTACCGGCAATGGCTCTTTCATGGCCCCATCTTTGCGGGCATTACTGAGGTGGAAGCCGTTGGAGACGACGGCATCATCGCTCGAATATCCGCCTCGTCGCCGCAGCGCTGTTTGGCTGAGTCGTCGGCACGCGGTTGGCAGGTCGATCCGGTGGTGGTGGACTGTAGTTTGCAGTTATTGATTATTTGGTCTCGTACTTACCTGGACGCCACCCCGCTGCCCTCCAGGCTGGGTTGCTATCACCGTTACGGCGGGCAACTCCGGGGCGATCTGCGCTGCGAGGTGCGGATCGTGTCGGTGGAAGGCCCGACGTTGCGATCGGACGTTCGCTTCTACAACGCAGCCGGGTCGCTGGTCGGGCGCATGGACGACATGGAGTTGACGTGCAGCCAGGTCCTGAACCGTTTGGCGGGTGCCGCGGGGGGACGGGCGTGATCAAGCGGGCGGGTGATAGCGTGTTGCTGGACCAAACGTCCATCGGTGGCGACGTGGCCATCGTGGGCATGGCCTGCACGTTTCCCCGGGCCCGAAATCTGGAAGAGTTTTGGCAGAACATCGTCAACGGGACCGACGCCGTTCACGACGTGGCCCCGCAGCGCTGGGGGGCGGACGTCTTTTACGATCCCCAGCCCGGCGCTCCCGACCGGGTGTACTGCAAGCGCGGCGGATATTTGGGGACTTCGTTCTCTTTCAACCCCTTGCGATACGGGACCATGCCCCGGGCGTTGGATGGGGCTGAGCCCGATCAGTTTCTGGTTTTGCGAACCGTCTATGAAGCCATGGCTGACGCCGGCTATGCCGAGGGGGGCATCGACGGGCAACGGGCTGCTTTTATTCTGGGACGGGGCAATTACCTGGGCGCCGGCTTGACGGCCCTGGTCCAGCGGAGCCTGATCACCGAACAAACCCTGCTGGTGCTCAAGGCCCTGCATCCGGATTGGACCGACAAGAACCGGGACGATCTGAAAAAAGCCCTGCGCACGCATTTGCCGGGGTTCGGCCCCGATACGGTACCGGGCCTGATTCCCAACGTGACCACGGGCCGGGTTGCTAACCGGCTGGATTTGATGGGCCCGACGTTTACGGTTGATGCGGCGTGCGCGTCGTCGCTGATTGCGACACAGCTTGCCATCCGTGGGCTGCTGTCGGGTGAATATGACTTGGCCCTGACCGGCGGAGTGCATGTTTTTACCGACGTACCGTTTCTGCAAGTCTTCTGTGCGATGGGGGCACTGTCGGAATCGTCGGTCATCCGGCCGTTCGACAAGCACTGCGATGGAATCGTGCCGGGTGAAGGCGTCGGCATTCTGGTCTTGAAGCGCTTGGCTGATGCCCGGCGGGACGACGACCGGATCTACGCGGTCATCAAAGGTGTCGGCACCAGCAGCGACGGCAAAGCGCTCAGCGTGACCGCTCCTCGGCTGGAGGGCGAAGAACTGGCCCTGCGCCGGGCATACGATTCGTGCGGCGTGCCGGTGGGGTCGATTGGGCTGGTGGAGGCTCACGGGACCGGGACACGGGTCGGCGACGAAACGGAGATTCAGGCGTTGCACAAGGTCTTTGGCCCGCGGCAGGAGGGGCCGGCCGATGTTGCCTTGGGGGCGGTCAAGTCGATGATTGGACACGCCATGCCCGCGGCCGGTGCCGCCGGTCTGATCAAGACGGCGCTGGCCCTGCACCATCGGGTCCTGCCGCCAACGCTGCACTGCCGGGAACCGGCCGACGCTATCGCGTCCGATCAAAGCCGTTTCTATGTCAACACTCAGACGCGCCCCTGGATTCATGGATCGCCCGACGGCCCGCGAAGGGCGGGCGTCAGTGCGTTCGGCTTCGGGGGAGTCAATGCCCACGTGGTCATGGAAGAGTATGCCCCCGGGGCTGACCCGACCGGCGTTGAAACTGAGTCCGCCGAAAAAATTGTTTCGACCGCCGAGACGATCGACGTGTTGGCCCGCCAATGGGACGCGGAGTTGTTCTTGATTCACGGCCAAGACCGTGACGCCCTGCTGGCAGCCACTACCGGTCTTCAACGATACGTCACGCAAGCCAGCGAGGTCAGGGCGCTGGACCTGGCCTATACCTTGAACACATCGCAGCAAGACGATGGGCACTGTTTGGCCATCGTGGCTGAATCCATCCCCGATTTGTCGGACAAGCTCGCCCGGGCCGCCGAGCGGTTGGCCGACCCGGACTGCCGGCAGATCAAAGATAGCAAGGGCATCTACTTCTTCGCTGAATCGCCGGCGGCCGGCCACAAGTTGGCTTTCTTGTTTCCGGGGTTGGGAAGCCAGTACGTCAACATGATGGCTGACCATTGCATGCACTTTGCGGAGGTGCGCCGCTGCTTTGACAACGCCGATCGATCGGTGGCTCGTCGAGGCGGCTATGCCCTGAGCGGAGAGATTTTTCCGCCGCCGGCCTGGTCGAAAGAGCAGGATGAGAACGACGCCCGTCGCCTGGACCGCATCGAGCGGGCCAATTCAGCGGTCATGGCCGCCAACGGGGCCATGCATCTGCTGCTGGATAAGCTGGGCGTCAAACCGGACATGATGACCGGGCATAGCTCCGGCGAGTGGGTGGTCATGCCCGCGTCCGGCATGATCGGCATCGACGAGTTTGTCTCCAGCATGACCCGACTGGAAGGTTTGTGGCACACGCTGGGCCAAAAGACAGCCGTTCCGACACGGGCCATGCTCGCCGTGGGCACGGACCGCGACACGGTGGCCCGCCTGGCGGAGGAGCTGGATCGGCCCATTCAAGTGGCCAACGACAATTGCCCTCACCAAGTGGTGGTCGTCGTTCACCCGGACGACACCGAAGCGGTTATCAAAGGGTTTTTGGGCCGGGGCGTGTTCGTCGAGAAACTGCCGCACACCCACGGCTATCACACGCCGGAGTTTGTCCACGTCAACGACGCGCTGCACGATTATTTCTCGTCCCTGGCCATCAATGCACCCCAGGCGGCGCTTTATTCATGCACCACGGCCAAGCCCTATCCCGACGAGCCCGGGGCCATCGTCAGCCTGCTCTCTCAAACTTTTGCACGCCCGTTGCTGTTCCGCGACACGGTCGAAGCCATGTATCGCGATGGGGCCAGGGTATTCGTGGAAGTCGGCCCCCGGGCCAACCTTACTTCCTTTGTTAACGACATTCTCCGCGGGCGCCCGCACGTGGCCATCGCCACCAATCACCAGAGGCGGTCCGGATTGTCATCGCTTCAGCACGCTTTGGGTCTATTGGCCGCCTTGCGTGTGCCGCTGAACCTGGCTGCCCTTTACAAACGGCGATCACCCACGCAACTGACTCTGGACCCCGAAGTCGATCGCCCGGTGGACGAGGATGGGGCTGACGGTTGCATGCAGATATCCCTGTGCAGCCCGCGACTGGGGCTGTCACCCGAAGCGATCGAATCTTTGAACCTTGTCGGTAGTGCCAGCCCGCCGGTTTCTCCGGTTGTGTCGGCGCCTGAGGCAGCGGTGCTTGAGCCGTCGAACATCCTCGCTGATCCGGGTGGGGTTGGGCCTGCAGCGGAAGGGGTAACCCGGCCCGATGTCGCTTTGAAGGCTGGACCGATGATGCAGGAACATATCCAGCTTATGGATGCCTTCCTGCAAACCCACGAGCAGGTCATGCAGGCCTATTTGGCTGGGCCCGCCGCATTGACGCCCGGTCAGACCGTGCCGGCTGATGTCGATGCGCTCGCCCAGGCGGGCCGGCAGAGCGCAGCCCGCCAAGCGGCTGAGGTCGACCCGCCCGCCCCCGAACCGGCTGGGCATTTCGCAGGAGACCAAGCCGCCTCTGTGATCGAACGTGTTCCCGAGGCGGCCGAACCCGAGCCATTGGATTTGGAAGCGTTGCTGGTGGGCATTGTCAGCGAGAAGACGGGCTATCCGCCGGACATGCTGGACCTGGACCTGGACATGGAGGGTGATCTGGGAATCGACTCCATCAAGCGGATAGAAATCATGTCCGCCCTGCAGCAGAGCGAGTTGGCCTCGAGCCTGGGTCAGGAAGTGGACCTGGAGGAAGTCGCCAAGCTCACCACCTTGCGGCAAGTGCTGGAAATGTTGGCCAGTGTCGCCGGGGACGCGGTCGTTTCAGCGCCCACGTCACCGGCCACAGCCTCAGCGCCACACGATAGAGACCCCGTCCGACGGGTCGAGGCCGATGGCCCCATGCCCGACGCTTCGACGTTGGCGTTTTCGGGCCACATCGAACGGTGGGTGCCGGGCGTAGAGGTCGAAGTCCACCGCGAGCTCGACTTGCAGGAGGATCTGTACCTGCAGGATCACTGCTTTGATCCGTACGTGTCGGACGCGGACCCGCACCGCGAACGGTTGTCGGTCGTGCCACTGACGGTCAGTTTGGAGATGATGGCTGAGGTGGCGTCGCTGCTGATGCCGGGCCGGGTGGTGGTGGGGGCCAAGCAGACCATGGTGGGCAAGTGGATCGACATCAACCCCCATGAGTCCAACGTCGTTTTGGTTATCACGGCCAAGATCAAGGACGATCCCGACCAGGTTCACGTGACGATTGGGCCAAGGGGGGCGGATCAACCGGTGGGGGACAGCACGGTTGTCTTTGCCGATCGGTTCCCGACGGCTCCGGAGGTGGGGCCATTGGTCCTGGAAGCCCAGCGTCCGCCGCGTCAATCGGCCGAGGAACTTTATTCGGATCGGCGAATGTTCCACGGCCCCAGGTTCCGCGGTGTGGCCGCCCTGGAAGCGGTGGGGCGCAACGGGCTTGTGGCCCAACTGGAAGTGTTGCCCACCGACAACCTGTTTAAGTCTACGCCCGATCCGCGGTTTCACATCGACCCCTTCCTGTTGGATGCCGCGGGGCAGTTGGTGGGCTACTGGCCTATCGAGTATCTGGATGAGGGCTTTGTGCTGTTTCCCATTCGGATTAAGGAAGTCATCCGTTATCGCCGGAACCTGCAACCGGGCCAGCGGGCCCAGTGCCGGCTTCGCGTCACGCAAGTCTCTTCCCGACAATTGAGCGCCGATCTGGACATCATCGCCCCCGACGGAACGCTTTGGATGCGGATTATCGGCTGGGAGGATTGGCGCTTCTATTGGTCGCTGAATTTCTACGATTTCTGGCGTTACCCCGACCGCGAGTTGATCAGCGAGTCGGTGGTATTGCCGGCTGGGGTGTGCAGCACCGATGCTGAGTGTCGCCGTATGGCACCGGTCGGCGAGTTGGGCAAGAGCATTTGGGAGAATTTGTGGGCCCACATGATTTTGAGCCGGCGGGAATTGGGCGAGTACCGCGGCATGGCTGAGGGCCCGGGCCGAACGGCGTGGATCCTGGGGCGGGTGGCGGCCAAGGACGCGGTTCGAACCTGGGTTAAGCGTCGCTGCGGGCTGGTGCTGTACCCGGCCGACGTGGAAGTCCACAACGACCAGGCCGGCCAACCCATCGTGGGCGGGTATTGGCTCGACCAGGTGGGCCGGCCGCCGCACTTGTCCATCTCGCACAAGAACACGCTGTCTATCGCCTTGGCTGATGACCAGCCGGTGGGGATCGATCTGGAATGGGTCGAATCCCGCGACGACGGCTTTAGGGCTTTGGCATTCGCCGAATCGGAGCGAGCGTTGCTCGAGTCGCTCAACGGACGAGACCCCGACGAGTGGTATACCCGGGCCTGGTGCGGCAAGGAGGCGGCGGGCAAAGCCATGGGGACCGGTTTGGCCGACGGACCCCGGCAGATGGTGATTCGGGCGGTCGATGCCGACACCGGGGAAATGCATATTACTTGTGAGCAGAACGGTGCGGCGCAGGATTCGGCGCCCCCACGGCGGGAGTTCGCGGTCCATACCACGCGGGACGGCGACTACGTCATGGCTGTGGCCCTGGGGATAGGAAGTGCGCATGCAACCACTTGATCGGGAAACAGTCCGTACGGACCTGATGGGTATTTTGACGGGCTTGCGGGAGGATTGGGAGTATTCCCAGGAGATCACGCTGGGCACCGGTATTTTTCGGGACCTGGAATTTGAGTCCATTGACGCGGTGGCCCTGGGATCGGCGATTGAAGATCATTTTGACCAATCGCTGCCCTTTGCCGAGTTCCTGATGAAGGCCAACGAGCGACAGGCGACGGACATCACCATCGGGGAGCTGTTGGACTTTCTGATGGAAAACCTGAATAACTCGGCGGGACGGCAATCATGAGCGAGCAGGTGGTGCTATTCGGCCTGGACGGGGCGACCTACGACGTGCTGGACGATTTGGTCCGGCGCGAGGTGATGCCCTTTTTGGGTCGCTTCCAATCTGCGGGGGCCCGGGGGGTCTTGCGATCGACGGTGCCGCCGCTGACGCCGCCGGCCTGGCTGTCGATGGTGACGGGGCGCAGTCCCGGGGCCCACGGCATTTTTAACTTCCTGCGCTTCGAGTCGGAGGACTCAGCCTATCTGCGCATCATCTCCGCCCGAGACATTCGCTGCCCGACGCTCTGGTCGC
>JBHHVM010000122.1:0-8926 GCA_046754265.1 Phycisphaerae bacterium | reverse complement strand
TGACAGCCGCTCAATGCGAGGACGGCTGCTCATTCACCAAGTTTGCGGGAGAACCTTTGACTGCCCGATGACATACCGGCCAACGAGATCGTGGTACCCACGATGATCATGCTGATGGTCCTGGATGGAGGGGATCAGGGCCTGGGTCTGGCGGCTGGGAAGATGGTCGAGCCGGACGGTGGAGCGCTGCGCTCCATGCTACAGGCCAACGGCTGGACGCTGATGACCAGTGTGTGTCTGCTGCTCTTCGTCCTACTGCACAATCCGTGCGGCACGACGATTTGGACGATCTAGAAGGAGACGCGGAGCCTCAAGTGGACGCTCTTTGGAGCCCTGATGCCGCTTGCGGTCGGTGTTGCGACCTGCGCGCTGGTTGCGTCGATATGGCGCCTGGTGTCATGATCGTCAATGGTGGGTTGGCCCCTTGGGGCGGCCAGAAGTATGCGATTCTCGGCCGTTGCCACGTTACGCCAGCCTTCCGTTCGTGTAGGCAGCTGTGATCGCGTCGCCGGGCGACTCGAAGAGTTGGTGGGCTGGGCCCTCTTCGATCAAGCACCCCGATCCGTTCTTGACCCAGAACATGGCCGCGTAGTCCGCGATCCGCCGGGCTTGGGCAAGATCGTGGGTGACCACGACGACGGTGAACGCGCGGCTTAACCGGTGAATCAATTCCTCGATCAGACCACTGGAAATGGGGTCCAGGGAGCTGCACGGTTCGTCCATCAGCAGCACCTCGGGTCGCAACGCAATCGCCCGGGCGATGCAAAGCCGCTGCTGTTGACCGCCGGAAAGGGCCATGGCTGGGGCATCGAGCCGATCCTTCACTTCGTCCCATAGGCCGACTTCTCGCAAGACCGTTTCCCGGACTTCGGCGATTTGCCCGCGTTTTCGGGGGCTGTGTTCCCGGAGTGGCAGGTCGAGGTTCTTGCGGATCGAAAGGGGAAAAGGGTTCGGCTTCTGAAAGATCATCCCGACGCGCTGACGCAGGGCTCGAACATCGAGTGTGGGATCGCGGACATCGAGTTGGCCGATCGTGATTCGCCCGTGGACCGAGCAGCCGGCGATGAGGTCGGTCAACCGATTCAGGCAGTTCAGGAAGCTGGTCTTGCCGCAGCCGGACGGTCCGATCAGGGCTGTGATGCAGCCCCGGTTGATCGTCAGGGTCACGTCCTCCAAGGCGGGTTTCCGGCCGTAATGAACGCAAAGCCCTTGCACCTGGATCAAAGGGTCGGGCGTGCAACAGGGCGGTCCGGCTTCCATGGGGCCGACCGTAAACGGGACCGCGGCCGTCCCGTCGGCAAGTGGTTCCGATCCGCGTGGATTGGATGGCAGTTTGTCCGCAGACGGGTTCATAGGCGCGTGATCCTTCCGTGCAGCCAGCGATCGGATATCCAAAAAGCCAGGCCGTTGACGATCAGCAGCAGCACGATGAGGACCAGCGCCGAGGCGTACGCGTTGGCGTCGCCACCGGCCACGTTCATGGATAGATCGAAAATGTGAACCGAGAGCGACCGTCCAGAGTCGAGTAGCGATTGCGGCATGCGGTCCACGTAGCCGCTGGTGAAGATCAGGGCGGCTGTTTCGGCGATCGCCCTACCCATGCCCAACACCAACCCGACCAGCAGTCCCGGCGCCGCGGCCGGCAGCAGCAAGTGGATTAGGGCACTGGTGCGCGACATGCCCAGGGCTGCGGCCCCCAATCGATACTCGTCCGGCACGGAGCGAAAACCCTCTTCGGTCGATCGGATCAGGATGGGCATGGCCATGCACGCCAAGGTCAGGCCACCGGAAAGGATCGAAAACCCCATGCCCAGGTAGACGCAGAAGAACGCATTTCCGAATAGGCCGAATACGATCGAAGGGACGCCCGCCAGAACGTCGAGGCTCCGACGCACCAAGCGGCCAAACAGATTCTCCGACGAGGTGAATTCCGCCAAGAGCATGGCCGTTCCAACGCCCAAAGGCAGCGACACAGCCATGCACACCGCCAGAATAAGAACGGTCGAGACGATGATCGGGCCGATGCCGCCCGCCCGGCCCGCATTGCTGGGCGCTTCGGTCAGAAAGCTCCACGACATACCGCCGATTCCGTGCCCTATGATGTCACCGAGAATCCACAGGAAGACCCCCGTCACGATCAGGGCGATGGACCAGACGACGATCTTGGCTGTGACGTCCTGCATTTCCGCCCGGTTTGGGCCAAATGTTGGAGAAGCAGCCTCAGCCATAGACGCGCCCCTTGCTAAGCGCTTCAGCCACGCTAACCAGGGCCACGATGATGGCCAGGAGAATCAGCCCGCTGACAAACAATGCCGAACGGTGGTCGCCCATCGCGTAGGGCATTTCCAAGGCGATGTTGGCTGCGAGTGTCCGAATTGGATCGAAGATACGGCTGGGCGTTTGAACGACGTTGCCGCAAACCATGAGGACCGCCATGGTTTCACCGATCGCCCGGCCGGTTTCGAGAATCACGCCGGTGAGCAGGCCGGATTTCGCGGCGGGGAGCACCACCCCACGGATCGTGCCCCACTGAGTCATCCCCAAAGCGGCTGCACCGCGGATGTACTGGGCCGGCACATTCGTGAAAGCGGCATCGGCCATCAGTGCGACCGTGGGCAAAATCATAATGGTGAGAATGATGACGCCAGCCAGGAGACTCAATCCGGGCGGGCTTAATTGGCGGATGAGCGGCACCAGCACCACCAGCCCCCAGAAGCCGTACACGACCGAGGGTATCCCCGCCAGCAATTCGATGAGCCTGCGATAAGGCCGAGCCAAGGCCCGCGGGGCGTAGTAGTGACAGAACACGGCAGACCCGATGCCCAGTGGGGTCGCCAACAGCACCGCACCAGCCATGGCCAGCAGCGTTCCCCACAGCATGGGCGCCAGGTTGAAGGTGCCCCGTGAAGCCTCCGCGTTCGGGTGCCACGACGCGTCAGTAAAAAATCGCGTGATGCCCACGTGGCGCAGGGCCGGCACCGATTCGACCGCCAGAAACACGGCGATCAGCAGAACGATGGCGCCGGCGATGGCTGCGCAGCAGCGCAGGGCCCAGATGAGCGGCAGGTCAGCCCGAGAGCGGGACAAAATACTGTTCCTTCACAATGTCGTGTACCTGCTTGGAGCGGGCGAATTCGATGAATTCTAGCGCCAGACCGGTCGGCTCGCTCTTGGTCACCAGGTTCAGCGGACGGGAAAGCGGGAACGTTCCGTTGCTGACGTTGCCGAGCGTCGCCGCCACGCCGTTGACCGGTAGCAGTTTGATGGCCACTCCGTGCGTGGCGTCGTACTTGGCGGTGCCGATGGAGACGTAACCGATCGCGTGCGGATTCCCCGCGACGGTCTTGATCCCCTGTTCGTTGTCTCCGATGACGACGTCGGGATGGATGTCGCTGTTCTTGATGGCGAAATAGTGCAGGAACAATTCGAGCGTGGATCGCCCCTCGGCTTTGTTGACCACGGTAATCGGAGCATCGTCACCTCCGAGCTGCTTCCAATTGTCGACCGCCCCGGTATAGATGGCGACCACCTGCTCGTTGCTTAGAGTCGTGACCGGATTGCTTCGATGCAGGATGACACAAATGCCGTCGCGGGCGATGGTGAAGGCGTGGAGGTCCTTCTCTGCGTCCTTGAGCGATCTGGAGGCCATGCCGATATCGGTCAGCCCGCTACGGGCATCGGCGATACCGCGCGAGGAGCCGCCCATCTGCACGTTCACCCGGATGCCGGGGTGCAGCGATTCGAAACGCTTGCCAATCTCGGCGGCTAGTGGGGCGACGGTACTCGAACCGGTCAGGACCAGTTTTGCAGCCGGGCTTTGTGACTTGGAGCAAGATGAGAGGGACGCCAGGGCAAGAAGCGGAACCGAGGCGATGCGTGTCAGTTTCTTCATAGGTTGATTCCCCGCGCGGGAGCGGTTTATTTGAACGACAGCAGGCAGCAGCCCAGGTTGATGGCCTTTCCGGAACCGGCGTCTTCGATAGTGGGAGCCAGCGAATAGAGGATTGCTTTCCCGTTGCGCTGCGTGACGACCAGGCCTGCCTCGCGAAGGACTTTTAGATGGTGCGAGAGCAGCGTCTGCTCGATCCCCAGGGTGGCGTTGATTTCCCCCACGTGCTTGGAGCGTTTCATGAGCTGGCGCAGCACCGCCAAACGCGTTTCGTCCGCCAGCACCTTCAGCAGCGCAGCGCAAGAGGCTTGGGGCTCATTCTTCCTGGCCATGGTCTAGTGTCCTGGATTGCAGTGGACGTTGGCGACCCTTCACTGGAGCGCCGATTCGTCTCCGGAACCCCTCATCCACCGGCCGCCGGATTCCGAGCGGCATCGAGCAGGACCGTAGACACAAGCTCCGAAACGCCGACCCGGATCCCTCCGGTCACTCCTTCGCCGACGGCGTCAATGCACCCGCCCGCCAGGAACACGCAGCCCAGCAAAGCAAGGCAGATCCACGTTGATGTGCGATTCTTCATCCTCAAAGCTCCTTACCCGGGTCGGTTGCTAGCAACTTTTTCGTCCCCAGCCATACGATCCATGGCGGTCCTTGTCCTTTGATCGGCCTCGAGCGCCGCCAGCCGGCGTTCGAGTCGCTCGATGCGTGCCTCAGACGTGTCTGCCTTCGGTTTCGCCTTCCACAGCGGGAAGGAGACCGAAAACCAGACGCCGTTGTCGTTGTCGCCGCCGCCGTCGTCGTCGTCGCGACGGCGATAGGTCACCCCCGTGGTGATACCTTTGTCCCACTTGAAATCGAACCCCTGCTGGACGGTGTATCGGACCTTGTTCGTGTTCTTGGTGCCGCTATGGCGGAATTCAGAGCCGAACTTGGACTTGCTCCGTATTTCCTTGAGCGCGCAACCTGAGACCATCGATAGCATCAACCCACAAGCTACGAGTGCTTTCACGCTCATGTTCTCTCCAATCAGTGAGCAACCCAATGAACAAGTCCCCAAGAAAAACGTGGCGCTTACGCCATTTGCATCCTGATGAAGGCGGCAATGGATGCAGGTTGGCCGGCCAAAACCCGACGGTCTCCCTTGATCGCGGAGACCGGTCGGCCAGGCGCCGCCCTGCGCATCGGGTCCGGCCCACAATTCAATACCGCGCCCTAGCCGGCCCTCGAATCCGACGCCCTGGCTGCACAATACTCAAACTGGATTCAATTGAAAGTTATTTCAAGTGAAATGTTCTTCACGTCCAATCGGCGGGGCCGGGCCCGGCGGATACCTGGAATCCCGCGGCGTGCCACTGACCGGCGAAGGCGGGCCGTGGGGTTTTGTCAAAAAAACTTGACATCACGGCCGGAAGATGTAAACTATATTAGACAATGAGTCAAATAAACCAGACTCCGAGCCCAGTCTGGGACTGGCGGGAATCTTTGAGTTGGGGAGGCTGATGATGTCGTTTCGGGAAAAGAGTGCCTGGTGTCGATCGTGGTGATCTACTCGTGGTATTTCCTCAAGGCCTTTCGCTTGTACGACGCGGGCCAGGCCGGCAGCCTGGTCATCGTGCTCCTGTTCGTCGGGGCGGTGGTCGCCCAAATCATCGTGCAGATTGTGGCCCATGCTGTCTTTGCGGTGAAGTCAGAGCCGCAGGCCCGGGACGAGCGGGATATCGAGATAGAGCTGAAATCGCTCAAGTATTCGCACCTTGTGCTGTCCATCGGCGTCATGCTATCGGTCCTCGGGATTGTCGCCCGAGAGGTTGTCAGCGACGCCGGCGGCCCGACGCTGCAGGTGACTCCGTTCGTCTTGGGTCATGGACTGCTGCTGTTTTTCGTCGTGGCTGAGGTCCTCTATTACGGAACCCAGGTCTTCCATTATCGCCGGGGTGTTTGAGATGGGCCGACGCAACATTCGTAATAACATTCGCGCCCTCCGCTTTCAGCATGGCGAGATGACTCAGCAAACGCTTGCGAACCGGGCTGGGGTCACCAGGCAGACGGTGGTGGCCATTGAAGGCGCCAAATACTCGCCGTCCCTCGACCTGGCCTTTCGCATCGCGCACATCTTTGACGTGCCCTTGGAAGAAGTCTTTCAATACCACCCAGCCGATCCGGAAAGCGATCCGCCTTAGATACGGACGGCGTGCGACGCGCACGCCGCTAGACGGTCTCGGGCAACGCCGAGACTGCATCGGGCCTGGCGGTCACGGGCCGACCTCCGTTCTCTCGGCGGAAACTGGCGTGCAGCGTATCCCAATCGACCACCAGCGATCCCCCGGTGGCTTCGTGCTGCTTTTCCCAGTTGATCAACAAGTCCAGGCAAGCGTGGTCGATGTAATCGAGGTGCTCGAAATCGACGTGCAATTCGACGTTCTCCGGCACTTGCTCCAAGACCTCAGCCAGGACGGGTAGCCGGATGAATGTGGCTGCCCCTTCGATGTTCAGGACGGCTTTGGACTCGCCTTGCTTCACATCCAACCGCACGACCAGATGCGAAAACGTGTACAGGAGTTTGATGGCTGACAGGGCGACGCCGGTTAGCACGCCGGTCAGCAGATCGGTCCCCACGATGGTTCCCACCGTGATGAAGTAGATGGCGACTTCTCCCCATCCGTATTTGCGAAGGTCCTTGATGGACTGAAAGTTGACCAGCTTGTAACCGATATAGACCAGCATGGCCGCCAATGCCGCCGTGGGGATCATGCGGAGGACAAAGGCCAACAGCGAGACAAAGGCCAGCAGCCAGGCGCCGTGCAGGATCGTCGAAAGGCGAGTCTTGCCGCCCGCTTCGATGTTGGCGGAGCTCCGCACGATGACGCCGGTCATGGGCAACGCGCCCAGCAGACCGCAAATCATGTTGCCGATTCCCTGGGCGGTCAGTTCGCGATTGTAATTGGTGCGGGTGTCGGTCTGCATTTGGTCGACCGCCGTGGCGCAGAGCAAAGTCTCGGCACTGGCCACGATGGCCAGGACGACGCCCCCTTGCAGAACGGCCTTCCAGGGCATCGATTGAAGAACCGCCAGCGACGGAAAGTGGATTTCACTCCAAAGAGCGTCGGGCACCTCCACGTAGAGGACCGGCAGTTTGAGGATCGCTGCGGCCAGGGTGGCGATGACGACCGCCACCAGCGGGGCAGGGACCAGCCTGAGTCGTTTTGGGGCGACCGCTTTCCAGAGCAGCAGTGCAAGGATGGTGAGCAGGCCGATCTTGGCTGCCCAGTCGTGGTTCTTGAGCTCGTTGAACACGCTTTCCAGGCTTTGCTGGGCATTCATCTGCGACGCAGACACCTGCTCAGCCCGCCCCTGCTGCAAATCGGTCAGGGCGACTTGGCTGTGCGTCAACGCCGTCTGGGCCGCTTCAAGCAACTGGTTGGGATCGCGCACCGATTGAAGCACGCCTTGTGAATCGAGTTCCTCGACCAGGCTTGCCAGGCGTTCGGTTTGCTCTTGTTGCTTGGTGGTCAGCGCTATTGCCCGGGGCGAAGCCGGGTCGAACTCCGCCGACGGGGCGAGGATTTGCTCGGCGACGCGTTCGCGAAGTTGCACCTGTTGCTCATGCACCATCCCGAACTGCTTGAGCAGGTCGCGCTTGGCGCTGCGCACTTTGGCTGTACGCATCTCCGGCAAAGGCAGCCCCTTCTGGATCGCCTCGGGGATCGATACCAGATTCTTGATGCCGTTGCCCTTGGGGGCGTCGTCAACCATGACGTGGAACTGGCTCGACAAGATCAGGATACCGATCCCAGCCAACATTCCGTGAATGACCGCGGGAGAGACGGCCCGGAACCACCGGCCGTAGCGAAGCATTCCTGCCACGAACTGAAGAGCTCCCCCGATCAGCACAGCCACCCCCAAAACCTCCAGGCCGTGCTTTTGCACAAGGTCGAAAACGATGACCGTCAACCCGGCGGCCGGGCCGCTGACTTGGAGTGGAGCCCCGGCAAGCCAACCGACGACCAAACCGCCGACGATCCCCGTGATCAGCCCGGCTGCCACCGGCACGCCCGAGGCGATGGCGATGCCCATACACAAAGGCAAAGCCACGAGGAATACGACCGCAGACGCCAGAGCGTCTTGCCGCGGGGCAAAGAACAACCCTCGTTTGACTGTTTGTCCCCGGCTCACCGACGATGCTTGGTCACCGGCCGGGGGTTTTCTGTCATCCATGTGTGGTATCCTTGATCTGAAGAGCCGTCTTTGGGTCGAGTGAAACCAGATGCCTAGCCAACGGTCGCATCAATCGGAAGAAACGCGTTTTTGTCGGGATCAAAGGCAAACACCTTGCCCGTTTCGAACTGGTAAACCCATCCGTGGAGATCGAGTTCGTTTCGGGCAAGAGCCGCCTCTACCGACGGGTGGGTGCGCAGTTGTTCGAGCTGCACCAAGACGTTTTTCTCGACCGCGGCAGTTAGCGGATCGGAATCGTCGCAGATGTGTCCATAGCTTTTCGGGACGACACTGCGGGAGTCCTCCGCGTGGATCAGCCAGTCCCGGACGGCGGGCAAACCGCCCAGACACTCCGGCGCCAGTCGCCCCGCCATCGCCCCGCAATGGGAATGGCCGCAAATGATGATGTCATCAACCTTCAACACATTTACGGCGTATTCGATGGTGGCTGCTTCACCGCCGGGAACCGACCCATGGGGCGGCACGATGTTGCCGGCGTTTCGCAAGACGAACAACTCGCCCGGTTCCGTATCGGTGAGCAGGTTGGGATCGATCCTCGAATCCGAGCAGGTGATAAAAAGTGCCAGCGGCTGCTGCCCGCTGGCGAGCTGCTCGAAGAGCGACTGCTTGGCAGGAAAGGAAGCCTTCTGAAACTGCTGAATGCCTTCAATTAGTTTTTTCATTAGAAACCACCGTTGTGTAATCTGCGATTCAAGAGCAGCAAGGCGCTCTAGTGTCCTGTTTCTAACAGCGCTTTACAACGTTTAATTTTCCGCATGATCTTTGCTGCGGTCGCTGTCCACACGAACGGCACTGGGTTCT
>JBHHVM010000121.1:0-8952 GCA_046754265.1 Phycisphaerae bacterium | reverse complement strand
TGTGAGAAGCTGGGGCGAGATTCCCATCTCGCCCCCCGTTATTGCGGGATTCCCATCCCGCAGTACGGCGGGAAAGGATTCCCGCCGGGCGGAGTGCGAGAACGGATTCTCGCACCAGCGATTTCATCCTTCTCACACGCCCGCTCAGACCGTTTGGCCCAGCACCGTGTCCAGGTCCTCCAGGCGGCTGACGTTTTTGGCCCGCACTTTCCGGTCGATTTTCCGCATCAATCCGGTCAGCACTCTGCCCGGGCCTACCTCGATGAACGTGTCATATCCGTCTGCGATCATTCGCTCGACCGACTTGGCCCACAAGACCGGATCAGTCACCTGGGCTTGAAGCGAATGGCGAATCGATTCAGCCTCGCCATGGTAGTCGGCCGACACGTTTGATACCACCGGGACGCGCGGCCGGGTCAGCGGTGTTTTGGCTAACGCCGCGCCCAACTGTTCGGCCGCCGGTGCCATAAACGCCGAGTGGAAGGCGCCGGCCACCTTGAGCGGGATCGCTTTGGCGCCGAAGTCCGATGCCAGCCCCACCGCCCGTTCGCAAGCGGCGGCCGCGCCGGAGATAACGATCTGGCCCGGGCAGTTGTAATTCGCCGGGGCCAGGACATCGCCGTCGGCGGCTCGTTGGCACAGGGCTTGGACCTTCTGCGGGTCGGCCCCCAAAAGAGTCACCATGCCACCCTGGCTGGCTTCGGCTGCGTCCTGCATTAACCGCCCGCGCTGGGCCACCAGCCGCAACGCGTCCTCAAACCCCATAGCCCCAGCCAGGTGCAAGGCCGTGTATTCACCCAGGCTCAGCCCAGCCGCGCAACCCAACAGGTCATCCGGGACTCCTTTTTCGAGCAGCGCCTCCCAGATCGCCACACTGGTCACGAAAATGGCGGGTTGTTGAAGATCGGTTCGCTGCAATTGCGTCTCAGGCCCCTCAAAACACAGCGTTGAAATGGCGTAGCCCAGCACTTCGTCGGCCGCATCAAAGACCACCTTAGCCCGCGGGCTGGAGTTGTAGAAATCCAGCCCCATACCCAGCACTTGTGAGCCCTGGCCTGGAAAAATGATTGCAGTCTTATTCATGACAATTGCGCCGTTGCATGTGCCACCCCCAGATACGCGCGGGCAAACGGTTTCCCGCCCACCCTACATCCGTAGCATAGCTGACGCCCAGGTCAACCCCGCCCCAAAGGCGACGAACAGCACCAGGTCGCCCGACTTGATTCGGCCATCGCGCCGGGCTTCGTCCAGCGCCATGGCCACCGATGCCGACGACGTGTTCCCGAATCGATCGATGTTGATGGCCATCTTTTCAGGCGGCAGATGCACCCTTTCCCGGGCGGACTCAATGATCCGGCGATTAGATTGATGCGGGATCACCAGCCGAAGGTCTTCCACCTTGGTGCCGGTGACTTCCAGGGCCTCAGCCACCAGGCTTTCCATCTTCAACACCGCGAACTTGTAGATTTCCCGACCTTTGATCCGCATATAATGTAAACGCTCGTTGACCGTGCGAATGCTGGAAGGTTCGCGAGCACCGCCCGCGGGAATCCAAATGCACTTGGCCCGCTCTCCGTCGGCCCCCATGGTGTGGTGGATGATCCCCTTGTCGGGGGCGTCGCTCTTGGACAGCACCGCAGCCCCGGCGCCGTCGCCGAACAGGATGCAACTGGCTCGGTCCTGGTAATCGGTAATGCGGGTCAACGTCTCCGCCCCGACCAGTAGGACATTTCGATAGACCCCGCTCTCAATCATGTGCCCAGCCACGATCATGCCGTACACAAAACCACTGCACGCCGCCGCAAGATCAAAGGCCGGCGGACCCTCGGGCCCGCCGATGCCCAACTCCGCCTGAAGCCAGCAGGCCGTCGACGGCAAGGGCGTTTCGGGACTGGCCGTGCAGACAATGATCAAGTCTATTTCGTTCGCCTCCATGCCTGCGTCGTCCAGGGCCCGCTTGGAAGCCTCCAAGGCCAGGTCCAGCGTGGACTGCCCTTCGGCTGCCTTGCGCCGCTCCCGGATGCCGGTCCGAGGCAGAATCCACTCGTTCGACGTATCCAGGTAGGATGCGAAGTAGTCGTTGTCCAGGACATCGTCGGGCACCGTGGCCCCCGTGCCCCGGATGACCATCCGGAGGGGTCGATTCATCAAGGCTGTCCTCTATCCACTCGCCGCGCCAAACCGCTCGGCAATCGCGTCGTTCAAGCCCAAGGTCAGAAACTTGCGAGCCACGCGAATCGCATTGAATATGGCCCGATCGTTGCTTCGACCGTGGCAGATGATGGAAACGCCGCCCGCCCCCAACAACGGGGCCCCACCGTACTCGCTATAATCGTGCCGGGCCCGAACCCGATCGAGCACATCGTGCAACGTCTGTCGAACTTTCGAATCCGGGGCCTCTGAAGCCACCTCGGCGCCGATCGTTTTCAAGAATCCCTCGGCCACCCCTTCGACAAATTTAAGCATCAGATTACCCACGAACCCATCGCATACCGCGACATCACAGACCCCGTCGAAAAGCTGCCGACCCTCAACGTTGCCCACGAAGTTGACCCGGTCGTCTTCGCGTAGCAACCCCTGCGTCTGCTTGATAAGCGTGGTCCCTTTTTCCGACTCTTCCCCCACCGACAGCAGGGCCACCCTGGGCTCTTCGATGCCCACCACCTTCTGGGCGTAGAGGCCGGCCATGATGCCGTATTGGTGCAAATGCTGGGCCTTGGCCTGGATGTTCGCCCCCGCATCGCACAGCACAAAAGGGCCGTGAAACGACGGGATGACCACCCCGATGCCCGGGCGAATCACCCCCGGCAAGGTGCGCAGCTTCAACTGGCAGGCCGCCGCAAAGGCACCGGTGTTGCCCGCGCTGATCACCGCGTCCACTTCGCCATGCGCGGCAGCCACGACCATCTTGATGATCGAAGAGTCCTTCTTTCGTTTGAGGGCCTCCACCGGGGAGTCCCCCATGCCAATGGACTCCGAGGCATGCACGATCTGCACCCGGCCACGGTCAAAATCCATGGAGGCCAGGTGCTTTTCAATCACGCCCTGGTTTCCGTACAGCACCAGGACGAAATCCTCGGATTGCTGCAAGGATTGGACCGCGCCGCGCAGCGGGCTCTCCGGAGCGAAATCGCCCCCCATGGCGTCCACGGCAATCTTCTGCATGATTACGCGGCTTCCTCACCGACGGGCAACGCCAGCTTGCCGCTGACGTAGCCGCAGTGGCCGCAGGCGGCATGGGGAAGCTTGGTCTTGCCGCACTTGGGACAAGCAGCCAAACTAGGCCGCGTCAAGGCGTGGTGCGAGCGACGCTTGCGTTTGCAGCACTTGGATTTCTTCTTTACCGGGACCATGTCAGCTCCGACTCAACAGGGCGGCCTAGCGATGATACACCCCCCCCTGCCCGCGGTCGCACGGGGATGCGAAACGACCCAATTTATCAATCCCGAGACGCTACAGTCCGGGCCAAGTCATGTCAAGGGTCGGCTCAAGCACCCCGGAACACCATGTGGCACCGGTTTGTAACCGGTGGAACCCGATCAGGAAGCCCCTGAACCTGCCCAGGCCCCTATATCCATGCCTCAGAAGGCGCCCGCCGACGGGCACAGATCGGCCAATATGCAAGAACCACATTCCGGCTTTCTAGCCGAGCAGACCGCCCGGCCGTGGCGGATCATGGCGTGGGAAAAGTACGTCCATTCCTTTTGGGGCAGGATTTCCATCAAATCCGTCTCGATTTTCGGGGCGTCCTTGTCGTCCCGGCCTGTCCAGGTCAGCCCCATGCGCTGGGCCAGCCGCCCCACGTGCGTATCGACCACCACCCCGTCGTTGCGCCCGAACCAGGTCCCCAGGACCACGTTTGCGGTCTTGCGGGCCACCCCCGGCAGTTTCAACAGGTCGTCCATGTTATCGGGCACTTGGCCCCCGAATTGGTCCAGGATTATCCGGCAGGCGCCCTGAATGCTCTTGGTCTTCTGCCGGAAGAACCCGGTCGAGCGGATGTCCGCCTCAAGCTGCTCTGTTGGGGCGTCGGCAAAGTCGGACGGCCCGCCGTACTTCTTCCACAGCCCGGGTGTGACCCGGTTGACGTTCTCATCGGTCGATTGGGCCGACAGAATCGTGGCGATCAACAGTTGCAGGGCCGACTTATGATTCAAGGCACAATCGACCGGGCCGTAGGCTTTTTTCAGCGCCCGCACGATCCGGCCTGCTCGTGTGCGGCGCTGCTTGAGCGACTCACCGGTGTCGATCGGCCCGGGTCGGGTTGACACGCCCTTGCCAATGGCGCCCGCTCGGGCGTTGGAACCCTTCTTCTTCGGACGCTTCTTCGCTGTGGAACGCCGACCGGCTTTCTTTTTGATTGTCGCTGTCTTCTTGCCCATAGATGAAGAACCGCTTTCCTTCTGAATTAGCCGGGCGCCATTTCTAAGTCCGGTGGCCCGGGTTCATGGCCGGTTGGATCGACCCAGGTGTGCTGCCCATCGCTCCAAACTTCCTTCTTCCAGATGGGGACCTCTTGCTTCAAGGAATCAATCAGCCACCGGCAGGCCTCGAAGGCATCGGACCGGTGGGCACAGGCCACGGCGATGCTGACCGACGTCTCGCCTATGGGCACTTGCCCGAGTCGATGAACCATCCCCGCCCTTTCGATCGGCCAACGGCGGCGGGCTTCAGCCAACAACCGGCGCATCTGGGTGCGGGCCATGTCCGGGTAGGCCTCGTAGAACAGCTCGACCAGTGACCCGTGCTCGGCGTGCCGGTCCGCCCGGGTGGTGCCTTCGAACGTCACGACCCCCCCCGCTTCGGGGCAACCGCCAACCCGCCGGCCCACCCATCCAGCCTCAATCGGGCCTCGCACCAGCTCCACAGGGTCGAGATCACCACCTTCGTCAGCCCCCCCGGAAACCGGCGGAATCACAGCCACCTGATCCCCCTCAGCCAACGCGCGATCCGGAGCGCAAAACGATTCGTTCACCGCACACCGATAGGCGGGCCTCTCAGTGTCACCACGTGGCTCGAAGCCGGGCGACAGTTTGGGAAAATGCCGGCACACCTGCTCAATCAAATCCGCCAGGCTGCTGCCATCGGGCATCTCGACGACCCAGGTGTCTGTTCCCGCCAGGTCGCGGGCCGGTCCGAACATGAGCACTTCAATGGTCATGACCAGACAGTGTACCGGTTTGGCCGTCAGACTGAAACGCCCGTCACGTAACGGTTGCTCCCAGCGTTGAGGGCCGATAGACTGTTCGCACACGGAACCTTGTTACTGCAACGACCTGTGCGTACAGTGAGCGAAATCATGGAATTCGTCGCCGTCTTTTTGGCCACCATCGTGATTTTTTTTATGACCGCCGCCGGCATAGCGGGAGCTGCGTAATCCGCGCGGAGGGTAGCGCCTAGCGCAACGCCGGTTTGCCCATCAGCCGGCGGAGCACCGCGATTTGACCGGCATGAAAGGCCTCATGTCGGATCAAGTGGGACACAGCCCCCAACTTATCCTCGTAATGAGGATGACGGCTCTTGCCGTCTTTGGCATAGGCCGGTTCCGCCAGCAGCCCATCGCTCATGCCGCGAATCGCCTGCATCGTCCGGGCGTTCATCACGTCCATTTGAGCCAACACGTCTTCGGGTGATGGGTAGTCGTGCTCTCGGGCAGACGCTACCGGCCCACCCAACGGAAAATGGGCTCGAAACTCAGCCTCCAGCACATCGGTCCGCCCCAAACAGCGGTTGAAAATCAGCGTGTCCTGGGCGGTGACCAGGTGGCCGCAAAGCCACAGGACGTGGTGCAAACCAGGCCCGGGCTGAAACGTCCACTCATCGCCCTCCAAATCGGCGATCAGCATTTTGGTCCAGTCCCGCGTGTCGGCGAATTGACGGGCAAGCAGTTCCCCAGTGGTCATGGTGTGAGTCTTTCCAACAGAATGGCGGGCTAAGAGCGGTAGCTGAAATCTCTGATGCCAGTTGCCGGGCGCCTATTCGATGCTCAGCGTCGGTTGCTGGGCCTGTGACATTGCTTTGACGCTGATTTGGCCGGCCAGGTTGCCTACTACCTGTCCGATGGATTCAACCACGGCCTCACCCGTGTCGGTGAAGTAGTGCCCCGGCTTGCCCTGGTCGCCAAAGGCCCGAATCTTGCCGTTCAGCGGAATCCCGCCCAGAAAGGGTACGTTCAATTCCTGAGCTGCGACCTCGGCCCCGCCATGATCGAAAACTTCATCCCGATGCCCGCACTTGGGGCACAGGTAATAGCTCATATTTTCGATGATGCCCAAACAGGCCACGTTTAGCTGTTCATACATCTTCACCGCCCGGCGGGCGTCAGCCAGGGCCACGTCCTGCGGCGTGCAGACCACCACCGCCCCGGTCATGGGGATGGATTGGGCCAGTGACAGTGGCACGTCACCCGTCCCCGGCGGCAGGTCCACGATCAGATAATCCAACTCGCCCCATTCGACCTGCTGCAAAAACTGAGTCACCACCCCGTGGATCATGGGCCCGCGCCAGATCACCGCCTGCTCCGGCTCCAACATGAACCCCATACTGATCGTCTTGACGCCGGCCGCCTCGACGGGCAGGATTCTCTCGTTGGCCACCTGCGGTTTGGTGCCCTGCACGCCCATCATCGTGGGAAGGCTGGGGCCATACACGTCCGAATCGAGCAAGCCGACCGCCGCCCCGGATCGGGCCAAGCCCACCGCCAGCATCACCGAAGCCGTGCTCTTGCCCACACCCCCCTTGCCCGCCCCGACGGCCACGATGTGCTTGACGCCCGGCATCGACCCACCGGGTTTGGGGCCCTGTTGGCTGCGGACCTGGGCGCTAAACTCCACGGTCACCTCCCTTACATCCTCCAGTTGCCGCAAGGCGGCCTGAACCTCGCGCGTAATCTGGTCCTTCAGCGGACAGGCCGGCGTGGTCAACTCCACGTGGACATGGATGCTCCCTTCGGCAATGGCCACGTTCTTGATCATATTGAGCGAAACCAGGTCCCGGTGCAGTTCCGGATCCTGGACGGTCCGCAACACGTCGGTCACCTGCTGTTGGGATGGCATGGACACGCGGTCTCTCCTGGGAAGCTGCGGTGTAGGGGTCGTCCGGGATGTCGCCCGAACCCGCCCCGGTCAATGGGCGACAAGATTGCCTCGGGGGAATATAGAAGGATTGAACGGTTCTTTCTACGCCGATGACCCCAGCCGCCCTGGCGGGCCTGGAAAAAGAGCCTTGCGAAGGGCTGTCTCACGCTCCACCCTAGTGTCCTGTCACAGGTGGTTCGAGGGGTGGCACGGTCTACCGACGCAGTCGGTAGGCCGTGGTGATCGCGAGAACCCACGGCCTGGCTGCGCCAGACCGTGCCACCGGACCTACTTACTTAGCCAAGCGTGTTGTCCGGTTCGTCGCGGAGCAGGCCCCTGGAACAGGGTTTCCAATGCCGCAGGACACCTCCAAACGATTCACCTACGGCACCCGGGTAGCCGCTGGCGTGGCTGGCCTGGGTCTGGTCCTTGCCGCCAGCGGGCTGATCCTGGCGGTTCGCCAAGGCCATTTGCTGGCTGAGCAACAGATCAACCAGGCCCGGGCCGAGGCTGAACGCCTGACCCGTGACCTGCACCGCCGCGTGTCCCAACGGGTCACCCAAGCCCTGGAGACGATGACCGACGCCTGTCGCCGAAACCGGGAAGCGGGCCGACCCGACCGCGACCCGATGGGCGGGGCCCGACGCCCGTCTTGGCTGGGCGATCTTTTCTACCTGGATCATCGCTCTTTTTTCTTCTGGCCCGGGTCGGGACCTCGAGGCCAAGACAGGAAGGTCGAGCGCGATCCCAAACGCGACGATCAACTCAAGCAATTGGTCGGTCTACGCATGAGCCAACACCTGCTGTTGGCTCCCATGTTCCCCGAGGGCACCACAGCCCCGCTCCAGGCGGAGTCCCTTGCCGGAGAGGTCGTCGTCTTGGCCTACCGCAACGCGGACCGCACCGGCACCGATCCCTTCACCGTGGCCGTCTCCCTGGACCTGGGCCGTTTGCACGACAGCTTCCTCAACCCGTTGGTCATGCCCGTCTCGGAGCGCATCCGCCTGGTCGATGCCACCGCCGAATCGCCCGCTTGGTCTGAACCCATCGCCCCAGCCCTGGCATTCTGGGCTTTGCAGCCCACGCCCGAATTCGTCGAGCGGGCCCGTTCCGGCGTCGGTCGGCACACCTCCGTATTCGTGGTCATCACCCTGCTGGCCGTGACCGCCATGATGGTAGCGGTCTGGGGTTTGAACCACGTCGTCCAGCGCGAAATCGCCCTGACCCGCATGAAAAGCAGCTTCGTGGCCGATGTCTCGCACGAACTCAAGACACCCCTGGCCCTTATCCGGCTATTCGGCGAGACCCTGGCCGAGGGCCGCGTCAAGTCCGCCGAAAAACAAAACGAGTACTACCGCATCATCACCCGGGAAAGCACCCGCCTAACCCACCTGATCAACAACATCCTGGATTTCTCACGGATCGACGCCGGGCGCAAGCGCTACAAGATGGAACCCGTGGACGTCGGCGAGGTCGTCCGCAGCACCTACGAGTCCTATCGCTACGACCTGGATCACCACAAGTTCGAGCACCACCTCAGCGTGGAATCCAGCCTGCCTCAAATCTCCGGCGACGCCGACGCGGTGGCCCAGGTGGTGCTCAACCTGATCGGCAACGCGTTGAAATACTACGACCAGGAGCGGTACCTGAAGGTGGAAGTCGCCCGCGAGACCCGCCGCGGTCGCCACGGCGTGCTGATCAGTGTCCAGGACCGGGGCATCGGCATCGCCCCGGAGATACGGCGACACCTGTTCGAGGGGTTTTATCGAGCCGCCGACGAGCGGGTTCGTCAGCGCCGCGGCGCCGGGCTGGGCCTGACCCTGGTCAAGCATATCGTCGACGCCCACGGCGGCAGCATCGACGTGGAATCCAGACT
>JBHHVM010000120.1:0-8981 GCA_046754265.1 Phycisphaerae bacterium | reverse complement strand
ATGTTGCCGTCGCCCATGATGCCCGCCTGCGTATGGCAATCGATGCAGTTCAAGCCTCGTTCGCCGTGCAAGTCCGGCGGATTGGTCGCCGAGTCGGCGTAATGATAGTTCCCGTTGAACTTCACGTCGGTGGTCCCAGCCACATCAGGCCCCGAAGGCAAGCGCGGCGGCATCTGCGATCGTCCGGTGAAGCTCAGGCCGATGCGGGCCCCGCGGTGGTGGCAGTGGAGACACTGCCCCGTGGGAATGGCTCGCGTAATGTTATGGACCAACGGGTGGCCCTGCTCTTGATGGTCGATCGACGCATCCGCGCTGGTCGATCGGCCGTCGTCGGCGTACAGCATGTGGCAGGCCGCACACCCGTCGGCCCGATAGACCCCCTCTTCGCCTTCGGCGCCGCGAAAGCCCTTGCCCCGCGACCAGAGATGGCAGCGGGCGCACGCCTGACCCGGCACGGCTGCGTAGTGTGTGGCAAATTCGGACTGATCCTGCGTCGGATCGTACTCGATCAGATCCAGCAACGCCTCGACCGCCCCACCCTCGGTCGGCACCTGACCGTCGTCATCGGTCACCGCGAAGTTGCCGTAGATCGGCGTCTTGGTATCGGTCACGCCCGCCTGGTACAGCCCGCCGGCATAGTGGCCGGCGCCGGTGGCCATCATGCTTTTGAGGATCCAATCCACGTGCGGGACGTGACACACGCCGCACGTTTCGCGGACCACGCGAAGATTCGACGGGTTGACGAACTGCTGGTAGGGAAGGTCGTAATCCAGCGGGGCCGTCGTCTTGTCCATAATCACCGGCTCGGTGGGCTGCACGTGAGCCTGGGCCTGGGTCGCGGTGGAAAAGTCGCCACCGTGACAATCCGTGCAAGCAACCGAGGCCTCCGTGTGGATGTCCTCGAGTTGGCCATGGCATTCAAGGCACCCCGGGTTAGCCTTGGAGAATGTAGCGCCTGCGGTCTTGCCTTGCCCTTCTTGGCAGCCCGCCAAGGTCGCCAGCAGACACAGCAGGGTGGCCTTGCCGACCAGGATCACTTTTGCTGGGGAGGAAATGCCGGTAATCATAAGTTTGCCTTCCGAGTTGGGGTGAACAACGCTTGCAGATCAAGGAAGCTCCATGAAGCCGCGCAGGTCATACCGTCCGCCACGGCAGACTCCGTTTACTCTTCTAAGGTCGATTGGCTTGTGCGAACGCGACGGCGAAGTGACCCACCCTGCTGGAGTAGGCGACGGGTTTGAGGCAGTGCTTGCCCCGGTCCTAAACGATCCGGATCCTCACGGACCCTCGACGAGAAAACCCATCATAGGCACGGCCGCTATCTTCGCAGCAAGTACTCCGCCAACATACCAAGCTCGTATTCTCATTGCAAACCCACGCTCGGATGTGACGGTGCGAGGGCGGGCATCTCGTTTTCGGTACTGGTGGTTTTGGGCGCTATAGGCCTATGTTGATGCCGGTCACACCGGGTTCGAAGACGTGGGCCTGGGCAGTAGTCACCGAGACGGTGACCTTGGCCCCCTCGTCGATGGGGGCTAGGGCTTCCACCCGGGCGACGACCTGCTGGCCGTCGGGCGTGTGCATGTAGACGTCCTTGTCGCTGCCCAGCGGTTCGATGACCGAGACCACCATGCACAGCGAGCCATTCTTGGTGGGGGTGTTGGCGTCGGTCGGCGCCAGGGTGAGGGACTCGGGCCTGGCCCCGTAGACTTTTGGGCTGCCAACCGCATTCTGCAGCGGGCCGATCACCCGGTCGGGCAGATGCAACAGACCGAACCCCGTGTCGAACATCAGCGTGCCGTTGTCAGCCACGATTTGACCGTCAAAGAAATTCATCGGCGGGATCCCGACGAACCCAGCCACGAACCGGTTGGCGGGCGTGTGGTAAACCTCAAGCGGGGAGGCGCACTGCTGCAAAAGGCCCTCCCGCATGACGGCCATTCGGTCGCCCAGGGTCATGGCTTCTTCCTGGTCGTGAGTCACGTAAATGGTCGTGGTTTGCAACGTGCGGTGCAATCGCTTCAACTCGGCCCGCATCTGAATCCTCAGCCGGGCGTCGAGGTTGGAGAGCGGCTCGTCGAAAAGAAAGGCCCGCGGCGTGCGGACGATGGCCCGTCCCACGGCCACGCGCTGCCGCTCACCGCCGGACAGGGCCTTGGGCTTGCGGTGCAACAAGTGCTCGATGTTGAGCATCTTGGCGGCTTGGCCCACCTTGGCCTCGATCTGATTCTTGGGCACTTTGCGCATCTTGAGCCCAAAGGCCATGTTCTTAAACACGTTCATGTGCGGATAGAGCGCATAGTTCTGGAAGACCATGGCCACGTCGCGGTCCTTGGGGGCCAGGTCGTTGACCACGCGATCGCCTATGCGGATGGTCCCTTCGCTGATGGCTTCGAGCCCAGCCACCATGCGCAACACCGTGCTCTTGCCGCAGCCGCTGGGGCCGACCACGACCAGAAACTCCCGATCGGCGATGTCCACACTGACCCCGTCGACGGACTTGGTTTTGTTGCCGGGGTAGGTCTTGGAAATCCGATCCAGGTTTACCGATGCCATGGGGTCGGCTCGCTCCGAACAGTCAAGCTGGGCCCGGCGGGCCCATAGTAAGGCGAGGATACCCGAGGTCCGGGCGCGAGTCGAGCGCCGGGGCTGTTGGCAAGCACGGCCTTCTACTCGGGTTGGGGATTCAGAATGATGTTGTCGTATTCGGGCAGCGTGCCCTTGGCCCGTTCCAGTTGGATGATAGCCATGTTGTAGTCGATGAGCGACTGGATCAACTCGCGGCGCGAGCCGGCCAATGCGGTCAGGGCGTTAAGTTCCTGGTTGAGCTGCACGAAGTTGCGGGACTCAGCCCGAGCGACGATGGCATCGACCTGATCCTGGTTGGCTTCAGCCGATTCGTAGTTGGGTCCGAGTTGGTCGAAGCTGGCGGCGAGCTGGCGGAGGCGCACGTTGACGTCCAGGATGACGTTCTCGTAGGTCTGCTTGAGGGCGGCGATGGCCTGGCCGTGCCGAAGGCGGGCCTGCACTTCGCGGGCCCGGGCGGCCCGGTTCCCCACCGGAATCTCAAACTCCACGGAGATAAAATACTCGTGGAAGTCATTCTTGGTCACTTCGCTGAACGCGTCGTGGCCGCTTTCGCCCAGACCATCGACCGTATAGCGGAAGGTCACATCCAATTGCGGCAGCACGCCGTTCTTGGCCTGGCCGACGCGAACCCTGGCCTGTCGGACCGCCAAGTCTGCCTCGGCCAACTCGTGCCGATGGTCCAGGGCGATCTGCACTTCGCTCAGGCGGTCCAGGACCACCGGCGAATAGTGCGGAAAGTCCGTCGGAACGATTTCGATATCGTCGGCCAGGTCGATCTGGGGATCGTTCATCTGATTGATGAGCGCGTCTTCGGCATTGCGGACGTTGGTCTCGACTTGAATGAAACTGGCCTTGGTTTTCTCGAGCCTGGCCTTGGTGTCGGCGATCTGGATCTTGTAAGCGTCAAATTCTCGCCGCTGCCAGAGGAAGTTGTAGATCCGTTCGAAACTGGCCAGCAGGCGCCCGGAGATGACCACCTCACGCCGGGCCCGGACCAGGTCCCAATAAGCCTTTTCGAGGTTGACCATGACGTCGATCACTTCGCGGCGAAAGGCGTGTTGGCTTCGCTGTTCGTCGAGTTGCGACAGGCGAATCGCCGAGCGGTTGAAATCGATGCCGAATCCGCGAAGGAACGGCTGGCGAAATTCGACCACAAAGGCGCTGGTGTACTGCGGATTGAGCTGCTGGAACTGGAAGTCGTTGGAGTTGCGCACCCAGTTCAGCGACGTGGTGGCCAACATGCCGGTAGGCAACAGTTTTCGCAACCCTCCGTTCAGGGTCAAGGTGTCGACGTTGGACCCGATCAGGGCATTGGCGGTGGGTCGGTTCTGCTTGTTCTTGATGACTGAAGCAAAGAAGGACGTATCGAAGGCTGCTTCGGCTTCGACGATGCGGGCGGTGTCCACGGCTGGGTTGTAGCTGGAGATGCGCACGGTGAAGTTGTGCGTCATGGCCCGGCGAAGGGCGTCTTCCAACGTCAGATTGAGTTTGTTAGGCCTTTCGATGCGGGCCAGGAGCCTCTGGACGTCGCTGTAGTATTTGCGGTCCGCCTTGGGAAGCGATTCGCCCAATCTTTCCGCCACGCGGGGTAGGGCTTCGAGAGGGTCAGCCACGTGCCACAAGATGCGTTTTCGGTCCAGCGGCAGGGGGCTGGTCAGATCGCCGATGGGGTCCGCGGGGGTTTCCTGGGCCACGGTGGGCACCAAGTCGGAATTGACCACGCCTTGGGATTGAACCCGAACGCCTGGGTCTGCGGCGGCCTGCTGCGAGGCTGCCACCCACAGGAACATCAATACGCTGGAGAAGACCAGTCTTTTCAACATGACCGCCAAATGCCGGAACCCCGACCTGTTGATAACTATGGAGACCGGCAACGGATGTACCGCCGCACGCCGTCCGCCGCGCCACAGCGACGCACGCAGGCCAGGTTCGTCGAGCCCGCGCAAACCGGCGGGATCATAGCCCAGGCAGGCTGGCGGCGTCAATTGGGCCGGCGTGCGGCTGACAAACTAGGACAATTCCCCGCGCGACGCGGTGTGTCATGGGGTCAACTTGGAGGGGTCAAGCGGTCAGGGTAAGATGCGGCTGCAAGGTGATCGCAATGGAGGCATAGCCGGGCTCGTGCGGTCCGGGTTTCGGCGAGGGCGGACGACGGCATGGGCGATTTCGGGGTTCATCTGGTCTGCGACGTGTGGGACCTGCTCGACGAAGGCATCGACGAGGTGCTGGATCGGGCATTGGGGGAGTTGGGCGTCACCGGGGTCAGCGTGCCGGTGATCTGTCCCCCGGCCAGCCGGCTGCGCTGCCACTCCGGCGTTTCGCCTCGATGGTTGCGAAGTGGCGGCGGCGCGTTTTTTCATCCAAAAGACGGCGAAAATTCAGCCACAAGCTGCCGACCGGTGACAGACGGTGGGCTCAAATCGTCCGATCCGCTGGCTCGGGTGGCTGACGCCTGCCGGGCCCGCCATCTGGAATGCCGGGCGGTCATTTACGTAGCCACGGCGGGGCAAGTGGCCGTCCGCCATCCGCATACAGCCGCCAAGTCCGCCCTGGGAGACGCCTGGGCAGGCCGAATATGCCTGGTCAATCCCGATGTTCAAGCCATGCTGGCTGCGGTCTGCGCCGATCTGACCTCGAACTTCGACCTGTGCGGGGTGGCGCTGGCCGAGGTTCATGTGGGGCGGACCGAACAGGTTGCTGAGGATCTGACGCTACCCTTTGACCTGGGCGTGGCCGGGCGAGCCCTGCTGTCGATGTGCTTCTGCGAGTCGTGCCGGCAATTGCGACTGGACGATGCACCCGACGGGCTGGACGCAGCCGCCGCTGCCCGGTCGGCCCAGGTTCGCCTGGAAAAGATTCTGGAAACGGGAAAACCCTTGTCTGGAGCCGTTGCGGGCCTGTTTGAGGAAGACGCGGTGCTGCGGTCTTTTGCAGCCGCCCAATGGGCTTCGGTCGGTCGGGCGGTCCAGGCTGCCAGCCATGCCTGCCGGGGTCGGTTGACGCTATTGACCTACGCGGACGCCGTGCCCTGCCGCGGCGAATGGCCTTGGGCGGGGATTGCCTCAGCCCCCGCCGTCGGGGCGGTGGCCAGGCTCAGCCAGGATGGGGACGACGCGACGCGCGTCCAGCAGGTTGCCCAAGCCGGCGACGGCGTGCGCTCGGAGGTGTGGCTGCGGATGGACGACTGGGTCGGCGCGGCTGACGGTGTGGCCGACAGCTCCACGCTGGTGCGGCGGCTGACGGCGTTGGCTGAGTCGGGCGTGGCCCGGGTAACGTTGGACGGCTACGGGTCGCTGCCCCGATCGGCCATGGCTGGGGTGAAACAGGCCATCCGTTTCGCCCGTCGAAGCGTGTAGGGCCCCGCCCCTATTTCCCAAACCCTCCGGTCCTAACCAAGCGAGCCGCGAACTTCAGTTCGCGCGCACCCCCGCCCGCACTTCGCCCTTGACGGGGCCCGGGCCCGTAAAAATGCGACCGGCGACCTGTCAGGGGGTCGCCGGCCATCAGGGCAATGGGAGGGGAAGGAAGTTCGGTTTCGGTTCGTTAGGTTCGTTCTTCCACCCAGTACTACGCCCCGGCTCCCGGGCAGTTCGACACGGCGGCAAGATTTTTTGGGGCCAATAATGGAGCCTCCGGAACTGCCCCTGGGAAGAATGACCGGAAGGCTTAGCCGCCCAGCAATGCATATCCTGATGCTGAGACCGAAACAGGGATACAGCTGGTCTGGAGGAATCGATCTAACAGGCGCGAGACCGCCGAACCCCGCGGATGACGCGCGGCTGGCGGCGTACCTGTACTTGCCCACCGAGGCTTCAGGCAAGGGGGTCACTTGCCCTGCTTTGGTTGTCGTGAGTTCTTGTGTTGATGGCCCCGCTCGCTTCATGCTTCCTGATCAGGCGCATTCAGTGCTCGGGGCTCTGACCGGTGACGCGCCGTTGGCACTTCGACGGCGGAAGCGAGCGTGCCGGTTTACTTGACGACCCACGTGTCGCCCTCTTCGAGCAGGGCTTGGAGTTTGCCTTCGCCCAGGTTGGCCGTGCTTTCGGTGACTTGTTCGGTCATCAAATCTTCGTAGGTGTCGCGTTGGACGGCCCGGAAGACGCCGATGGGCTCGGGGAACTGGGGGTGGTGCATGCGGCTGAGCAGATAGGCCAGCGAGGGTTGGTCGGCCTTTTCATCGTGAAAAAGCAAATCGTCTTCGGTGATGCCGCTGCCCAGGCTGACCACCTCGGGGTCCATACCATTGAGGCGGATGCCCTTGTCGCGCTCCTTGCCGAAGACCAGGGGCTTGCCGTGTTCCAGTTCGATCACGTTGTCGGCCTTGACTTGCTTGTCGGTGGCGTACTCGAAGGCCCGGTGGTTGAAGATGTTGCAGTCCTGATAGATTTCCACGAACGAGGTGCCCTTGTGCTGGGCGGCCCGTTCGAGGGTCTGGGCCAGGTGCTTGACGTGGACGTCGACGGTCCGGGCCACGAAGGTCGCTTCGGCGCCCAGGACGGTGCTGATGGGGTGCAAGGGATAGTCGATGGCCCCGAAGGGCGTACTCTTGGTCCGCTTACCCAGTTCAGAAGTCGGCGAATACTGCCCCTTGGTCAGCCCATAGATGCGGTTGTTAAACAGCAGGACGTTGATATCGAAATTGCGGCGAATCGCGTGCAGAAGGTGGTTGCCGCCGATGCTCAGGGCGTCGCCGTCGCCGGTGACCACCCAGACGCTAAGCTCCGGTCGCGCCGCCTTGACCCCGCTGGCAACAGCCAGGGCCCGGCCATGGATGCTGTGCATACCATAGGTGTTCATGTAGTACGGGAAGCGGCTCGAACAGCCTATGCCCGAAATGAACACGAACTGCTCCCTGGGGATGCCCAGCTTAGGCAGAACCTTCTTGACCTGCATGAGAATGGAATAGTCGCCGCACCCGGGGCACCAGCGCACATCCTGGTCGCTGGCAAAATCCTTGGGGGTCAATTTGACGTCTGCTACGGGAATGGACGCGTTCATGTCCTCATCTCACCGAGCACTTGCTCGATCTTGGTTTGGATTTCCTCGATCTTGAAAGGCTTGCCCTCGACCTTGTTCAAGGTGGCTGGGTTTACCAGGTACTGGGCCCGAATCCGCAGATTGAGCTGCCCCAGGTTCAGTTCGGGGATCAGTATGCTCTTGAATCGGCCCAGCACCTCACCCAGATTGCCGGGCATGGGCTCCAGGTAATGCAGGTGGGCGTGGGAGACGCTCAGGTTTTTCTTCCGGCAGCGCTCCACAGCCGAGGAGGCTGCTCCAAAAGTACTGCCCCAGGAGAGCACCAGCAGATCACCCTGCGGGTCGCCGTCGACTTCCTGCAAAGGAATGTCGTTAGCGATGCCGGCCACTTTGGCGGCCCGCACCTCGATCATCTTTTGATGGTTATCGGGTTCGTAGCAGACGTTGCCGCTCCCGTCTTGTTTTTCCAATCCGCCCAAGCGGTGCTCCAAGCCGGGCGTCCCGGGAATCGCCCAGGGCCTGCCCAAGTGGGCGTTGCGTTTGTAAGGGGCAAAGCCGTTGCCGTCTTTGGGGTGTTGGATGTCAATGCGGGGCAGGTTGGCTTCGAGCGGCACTTTCCAGGGCTCAGCCCCGTTGGCCACGTATCCGTCGGTCAGCAGAATGACCGGGGTCATGTACTTGCAGGCGATACGGAAAGCCTCGATGACCATGGTAAAGCAGTCGGGTGGGCTGGCGGCCGCCAACACCGGCAGGGGGCACTCGCCGTGTCGGCCCCAAAGGGCCTGCAACAAGTCAGCCTGTTCGGTCTTGGTGGGCAGCCCGGTGCTGGGCCCGCCGCGTTGCACGTCCAGCAAGACCAGGGGCAGTTCCATCATCACAGCCAAGCCCAGGGCTTCGCCCTTCAGGGCCAGCCCCGGTCCGCTGGTGCCGGTCATGGCCAGCGAGCCGGCAAACGACGCCCCGATGGCGGCGCAGATGGCCGCAATTTCGTCCTCGGCCTGAAAGGTCTTGATGCCGTAGTTCTTTCGCCGCGACAGCTCGTGCAGCACGTCCGAGGCGGGCGTGATGGGATAGCTGGCAAAGTAGCTCATGCCCGCGTCCCGCGCGGCAAGGGCGATCGCTTCATTCCCCTGGAGCAGTTGCTTAGCCACGGACCTCCTCCACCTCGATTGCGAAGTCGGGGCAGAATAGCTCACACGCCTTGCACCCAATGCACGTCCCGGCGTCCACGACCATTTGCTCCTCGATAGACAGGTTCTCTACCGGGCAGATCTTGATGCAAATGCCGCAACCCTTGCACCAGTCCCGGTTGATCGCCCACCTGAATTTCTTTTTCTTTTTGGTACCGGCCGGCATTGTGTCACCCGCTCAAAATCTCGGCCATCGTATCCCCAATGCACGCAGGGCTTTGCGTC
>JBHHVM010000119.1:0-9001 GCA_046754265.1 Phycisphaerae bacterium | reverse complement strand
CAACGTGCTGAGCTTGGCAAGGGCTTCCATATCGGCATCGTCCGCCTCACGCTCGACGCCCAGAATCCCGTCGTTTTGCAAGCCCCCCAGGATTTCAATCCGTTTGATCGAATCGATGCCCAGATCAGCCTCCAGGTCCTGATCCAGGTCCAGCATGTCCGCCGGATAACCGGTCCGTTCCGAAACCACGGCCAACATCCGATCGATCAGCGCTTCCCTTGAAAAAGCCGCACTCTCGCCGACGGCGAGCGCCGGAGAAGTAACCGGCTCATCGGTGCCAGGCTCGGACACGACCGGCGGCGCTGCATCCATCGTTTCGGGCGCCGACGCCCGGGCCGTTGGAAGGGCTGGACCGGTCGCCGCGTGACTTGGATCAACCTCGGTGGCGTCACCAGCCTGAATCGACTGCGACGATCGGGCAGCCGCCTCGTGCGACCCGTCACCGTTAGACGCCCCCTGCAAGTAGCCGAGCATGACGGTCTTGTGCGTCTCAAGAAACCGGGCCATCAGTTGATGATGGGCACCCAACACCGAATCCCGTCCCCCGTTGGTCTCGGTTGGACCCGCAGGAGCGGGCGGTCTGCTCACGGGCGCCGCTTCTTTGACCGCACCCGCCCGGTCGCGTGAGCGCGCCGATTCTCGAGCATGGGTCGCCGGTTGACGTTCGTTTGAGCTGGCGGCGGGCCGTCCATTGCCCGAGGGCACGGCTTGAGTGGGACGGGTACCGCCATTGCGTGGCACAGCCTTGGAACCGCTGACCGACCAGGTTGTCGGCGAGGGAGGCGCCGGCTTGGTCTGTTCCACCAGGCGATCGACGTCCAGGCCGCGCGTGGCCCGACCCTCGAATAGCACGCCCGGGTCCAGGTTGATGCCGGCACAGGTCATCCGGGCCAGGGCATGCAACAAACTCACCAACCCATCCCGGCCGGCCTGATCCATCGCCACCGCGACGAAGTCACGCCCCTCCAGAATCTGTTCCACCAAGGCGGTCAGCGTCCTGCCGGGTCCGACCTCCACAAACACCCTGGCCCCGGCATCGTGCATGGCCTTGATTTGTTCATCGAAGCGCACCGGCTTGGCCAGATGTTCGACGAGCTGCGCCTTGACCGCCGCGGGATCGCAAGCGTGCGGCTGGGCTGTGGTGTTGGAATAGACCTCGAACCGCATGGGCCCCAACGCAATATCGTCCAGGCACCGGCCAAAAGTCTCCCGAGCGGCCGCCACCAATGGCGAGTGAAACGCGCAGGACACTTGAATCCGCCTGCCCGCCACGCCCTGGGCGGTCAATCGTTCCAGAGCATCCGTCACACCCTGCTCGGTCCCGGTGATCACCGTTTGCGTGGGCGAGTTAAAATTGGCCACCCACACGCCGTCGATGCCCTCGATGGCCTGGGTAACCTTCCGGGCATCAGCCCGCACCGCCGCCATCGTCCCGGGCGTATCCTCAGCCGCAGCAGCGATCGTTCGACCGCGTGCTTCGGAGACGCGAATCAGTTCATCAAATGAAAGCACCCCGGCAGCGCTCAGGGCTGCATACTCCCCATAGCTGTGGCCGCAGGCAAACGAGGGCCGAACGCCCAAGCTCCTCAAAAGCTCGAACGCAGCCAAGTCCGCCGCCCCGATCGCCGGCTGGGCCACGCGCGTCTGGGTCAGGGCTTGCTGGGCCTCAGCCCGCTCTTGGTCCGAAAACGTCGGCCTGACGAAAACAAACTTGCCCAACGTGTCGCCCAACGCCCGGTCAGCCCGCTCGAACACGCGCCGCACGCACGGAAACGTCAGCGCCAAATCGCGCATCATGTTGACCGACTGCGAACCCTGTCCGGCGAAAACAGCCGCCACCTTTCCGTCGGCGGGTTCGACCCGGGCGCCATAGTAGATCCCCCGGGGGTCGCGGATATCGTCCTTACCCGACTTGATGCTCGATGCAGCACTCTTCAACTTAGCAGCCAAGTCGTCGAGTGAGTCCGCCACGATGGCCAGACGGCACATGCCCTGCTGACCCGCATTGGCACGGCCAATCGCCTCGGCCAACTCCGGCAACTCCGGGGCGGCCCCCTCGTCGAGTGCAACCACAATCGAGTCGATCGCCTCGGTCAGCTTCTTCTGATTCGGCCGATGCCACACGAACAGCTCGCCGGGCCAATCACTCCGACCGGGAACCGGCTCCATCAATTCATCGTCGGTGCCATGCTCTTCCAGAACCGCATGAAAATTGGTCCCGCCAAAGCCGAACGCGCTGACGCCCGCCCGCCGCGGAGTCTCGGCCTCAGGATGCACCCAAGGCCTGGCTTCGGTGTTGACGTAAAACGGGCTCTCCGAAAAATTCGCCTTCGGGTTGGGCGTCGTCACACCATGGGTCGGAGGCAACACCTTGTGGTGCAGGGCCAACGCCGCCTTAATCAGGCCCGCCACCCCAGCCGTACACTTGGTGTGTCCGATCATGCTCTTGACCGACCCGATGGCGCACGACTGCCGATCGGCACCGGCCGCCTCGAACATCGATTGCAGCGATTCCACTTCCGTCTTGTCGCCCACAACCGTCCCGGTGCCGTGGGCTTCGATCAACCCGACCGTCCGGGGTGAAACGCCCGCCTGTTCGTAGGCCCGCTCCAAGGCACGCACCTGACCCGCGGGCCGGGGCGCCGTCAGGCCCTTGTCCTTCCCGTCGCTCGACGAGCCCACGCCCTTGATCACGGCATAGATCCGATCGCCGTCGCGCTCCGCATCTTCCAGCCGTTTGAGCACCACCATGGCCAGGCCTTCACTGATGACGATGCCGTCGCCGGACTCATCAAAGGGGCAACTCTGCCCGCGTGGCGACAGGGCCTGGGTCTTGCTGAAACACAGATAGGCGAACGGGCTCTGCATGGTGTCCACGCCGCCGACAATGGCCAGGTTGGCGGCGCCGCTGCGCAGTTCGTTCGTCGCCAAACGCACGGCAGCCAGCGACGAGGCACAGGCTGCATCCACGACGTAGTTGGCCCCGCCCAGATCGAACCGGTTGGCCACGCGACCCGCAGCCACGTTCAACAGCAACCCGGCGAAGGAGTCCTCCGTCCACTCGGGAAGCTCATCCCCCAACCGTTGAATCAGTTCCTCTGCATCCAGATCGGGTCGATTCGCCCGGTCCAGATAGTGCGGCAGCATGGACCGGAAACCATAGCCCAGCCCCACGTTGCCGACGCCGCCCCCAGCCCCCACCACGACGCAAGTATGTTCCCGGTCAAACGGCCGATCTTCGCATCCCGCGTCGCGAAGCGCCCGCCGGACCAGTTCCAACGTCAAAAGCTGCAACGGCTCCACCGAGGGCAACGAGTTGGGAGGCATGCCGTAATGCATGGGGTCAAAGTCAATGGCCTCGATGAACCCGCCCCACTTGGAATAAACTTTGTCGCGGGCCCGCCGGTCGCCGTCGAAATACAACTCCGCATCCCAAAGATCCGCGGGCACCTCGGTGATGGCATTGACCCCACCGACGATATTACTCCAGAAGCGCCGCACGTCGGGCGCCTTGGGCAGCACGCAGCTCATGCCGATGATCGCAACGTCGCACGGCTCAAGCTTCTGCGCCGCCCGCCCCGACACATCCAAAGCCTCGAGATGCTTGATGCCGTCGCGGCTCACCTCTTGGTGCAATTGTTCTATAGTGCAAGTGGCATCGCGCAACGCAGCCACCTGGCCGATCATATACATGCCGTCGCGCAACTGGCCCTCTTCGTCGACCGGCGCGAACTTCGAATCAGTTGCCGGGTTCGTCTCAGCGGTGCTGCGAGTGATGGCCTTGGATGCCACCCGCAGCCGCCCCAGGTTCAACATCTCCAGTTTGTGCCGAATGTCGTCTTTGGACGCCCCTGCCGCCCGCAACCGTCGTTTCTCAGCCAGGAATTGCTCACCGAAGGAGGTATTGGCACATCGGGTCGCATGTCCGACCCCGGTTTCCAAAAGGACCGTTTCGCGGCAGGCGATCGCTTGTTGCTGAAACCCCGGCACGATCGCGCCCGAAGCCACTGCTTCGTGCGTAAACAGATAGGCCGTGCCCATCAACGCGCCGATACGGACGCCCCGTTCGCTCAGTGGCGCAGCCAGGGCCGCCACCATCGCCGCCGAAACCGCGTCGTGAATCCCACCGGCAAACAACACGTGATAATCCTCACCGGGTCGACCCGTATCAGCCAGATGCTGCAGGATCACGTGGATCATCGATTCCCACAGGGCAAAACTCGTTCGAGGCCCCACGTGACCGCCGCACTCGCGACCCTCGAAGATCACCCGCCGCGCCCCGCTGCTCAGAAACATGCCCAGCAAACCCGGCGAAGGCACGTGCAGATACGTCTTGATCCCTTTCTGCTCCAGGGCCAGGGCCTGGTCCGGTCGGCCGCCCGCAATGATGGCAAACGGGGGCGGGCACTTGCTCACCTCAGCCAACTGTTCCTCGCGGAGCTCCTTGGGAACGAATCCCAGGATGCCGATGCCCCAGGGCTGATCGCCGACGTTGTCCTTAGTCTCGACAAGCAGTTTGGCGACGTCGGGCCCGCGCAACAGGGCCAATGCCAAAAACGGCAAGCCCCCTCCCCGGGCCACCGCCCCGGCGAACTCAGCCGTGTCGCTCACCCGCGTCATGGGGCCCTGCACGATGGGGTAGCGCGTCCCTTGGGCCTCGGCCAACGGACCGTGCGGAGCCAATGCCTTCTGGTGTGCCGCAACCCGACACAGCCGCCCGGCCTCCTTCTGTATCGCCCGGCAAATCCCCACCAAGCCGCGGGTGCCCTCAGCCAACAACCCGGCAAAGGCTGCATCCTGCCCGATCAAAAGCAGGCGTTCGTCCAGGGCTTCGACCATCGCCCGTCGATGGACCTCCGCTCGCCAGGAGCCCAGCACCCCATCAGGGCACGGGCTGACCAGCTCCTCCGACGCTTCCAATGCTTGCAGGGCCGTAAACGCCGTTTCGCCCGGCCTGGCGTAGGCCCGAAAACGCACCGGACAGTCCTGCCCCAGAATGGCCGTCTCACTGCCGTCCATGCGCCCGATGCGCGTCTTGACGGCTTCGGGAACCTCGGATTCAGCGCAGAGCGCCAGTTGCCAGTCCAGGACCACGCCGGCCGCCCCAGCCGCCTGACACGCAGCCGAAGTGAACAGCCCCACCCCTCCGCGGGCATAGACCGGCAAGTCCACCTGGCCCACCACTTGCTGCAACAAGATGAAGGTCGTCTCCTGGCCGACTCGACCACCGGCCTCGTTGCCTTTGACCACCACACCATCGGCCCGGCACTGCTCGGCAAGCTGTGCTTCCTTCAGGCAGGTCGCTTCCACAAACGCTTCGACCCCGCCCTCACGCAAAGATTGAATATCGCCGGACAACCTGGAGGCGTCAGCATCACATAGAATCACTCGAACCAGTCCGCCACCGATAGCCGACTTGACCACCGCCAGCAGCTCGTCATCCACTCGGCCAACGGCCACGGTAAAAGCGTCGGTCTGCTCCGATAGTTGGCCGATTGCCTGCCGAACTTGGGCTGCATCGCTGTATTCCAACGAAGCCCCGCCGACCAATCCGGGGTGGCTACGACCGATCGCTCGGGCCGACCACGCACCGGCAAAACCCGGCGGTGTCAGCGCGATGATGCTGAGTTTCAATGACATGAGTTGCTTCCCAGCCGCCCTCGCCGCAACGCTCGATGCGCTGTTCCGGCGAATTGTCAGTCCCCACCTGTTATCTCGTACCTTATGTAGCCTCGCCCTTGTGCATGGATAGACGCTCTCCCCGCGGCCGGCGTAGTTCCGTAGGATGACCCTCAGCTAGATCGCCCGCCGTCAGACTTGCTCAGGCAGAGTCGGCGGACCCATCCCCTTGGCCATGCTTCCCCTCGGTTCTCGGCAGGCGGCGGCGCCCGGTCAACCGGACCCAACCCAGCAAACCCAGCGCCAAGACCGGCACGCCCAGGCTGCCCACACTGCCGCACATAGACGACGATCCCCCCGAGCCGCTTCCGACACCCACGTTTCGCGGAGCGGGCGTCTCGGAGGCCTCAAAAACTGCTCGAACCATTCGATCACCGTCCATGAGGATCGTCGTGGTCAACGCTTTGCCTGCGGCATCCTCGCCCCATTCGATGAAACCCGAACCCACCCCCGGCGTCGCGATCAGCATCACCGACCGCCCCGGGGCGAAAGAGCCCCCGTCGGGTGTCACAGTCCCGTCACCCACGATTTCGACGACCAACTCGAATCCGCCCGACCCGTCACCAGGGTCAGCCCCGGACTCGGGCCCGAATAACGCCACAATGTCCTTGCCCTCATCCAACGTGACGGTCAACGGCGTCTGGGTCCCCTCGGCATCGCCACTCCAACCCAGGAACGCCGCCCCTGCTTGCGGATTGGCCGTCAGCGTTACCTGCGCCCCCGAGTCGTAGGACGCCAAGTCCGGCTCGACGGTCACTTCGCCCTCGCCGACGGAACTGACCTCCAGCGTGATTTCCGGCTCAAAACGGGCTGCGATGACTCGATCCCGGTCCATCCGCACCGTCACCGGGTTGTCCTGGCCCCTCGCCGCCGGCACGTTGCCCTCCCATCCGCCAAATCGCGAGCCCGGGTTGGCCTGGGCGCTGACGGTCACGTTGGTCCCGTCATCATAAAGTGCCGACAGGTCGTTATCCTCGATGGCCCCGGTGGGCGTCCGGGAGACCGACCCCGCCCCGGATCCGGTCGTGCTGAGCGTCAGGGCCCGGCGGATGGGCCCAAAGCCCGCATTGATCGTGCGGGAGACATCCATGGATAAGACCAGCGGGTTATCCAGCGGCAAATCTTCATCCACATCCGACACCCATCCGGTGAATTGGAATCCATCCTCCGGGGACGCCAAGAGAGTCACCGCCTGGCCCTGCTCGTACACGAATTGACCCGCCGACTCCTCGGCCAAAGCTTCGCCGCCCGGTTGGACATCCACGCTTCCGCCGCCCGAGTCGTTGCTGATGGTCAACACCGGGTTAGCCACGATCCGAACCAACCGAGTCCCGATGGGAATGGCCGTGCTGATCTCCTCGAAACTCACCGGCGGGACACCGGCCGTGATGTTTTCAAACGTAATAGTGGCCACGTGCGACCCAGCCGGCAAATCATTGACCGCGGCGTTGACTCGAATTTCCAGAGTTTGTGTATCCCCAACCTGGCCGTTGGAGGCCAGTTCGCCGCCTTCGGGCGAGACCGACACCCACGGATCCGAAACCACCGCCCGCCACAACACGGACTGGTCGCTGGCATTGAACAGCGTGCTGTTCTGAACATCGCCGCCGGAGAAATGACCAGCCGGCCCAGCAACTTCCAGGTCTTCGTCGGGCACCAGCGTCACCGACCCGATCCCGCCGGGAGTCACCGTCAAGGTCAGTGCCACGACGGTGGCATTGCCGGGAACCGTAACGTTCTCGACGTTCAGTTGAGCCGTATAGCTCCCCGGCACCAATCCGAACGGATTGAACAAGACATTGAAGGCATCCGAGCCGCTGGCCGGGATGATGCCCTCGGTCTTGTCCAGCGTGAACCAACTACGCGGCAACCAGGTGATGCGATATTCCGTCTCCTGGGTGGCACTGCCCGACACAGCCAATGCCACGATGGTGGGCGTCTCGGCGTTCGACTCGCCGAAGGCGTTGGCAAAGGGCGGAGAAACCGACAAAGCATCACTTTGAGCGAAGGCAGAGTGCGCCCCACCCACCCACAAAAAGACCGACAGACAAACGCCGTGCCGAAGAAGCGACGTCTTGATCGTCGGTCTAGAACGCTCCCCATTGTTGTTCTGGTCTACTTGCATACAACTCCCCCCTTTTTGCGGCCCGAGCTCGCAAATCGAGATTGGCATCATCATCGTGTCAGAACCCTATCTTATAGCGAAAAAGCGTATCAGGGTCAACAAATGCTGTCCTTCAGGGGAGCCACCGCACACCCTGGTGTTCTGCGTGTCTCTCCAACAACTGTGCGCTACATCATTTGCCCAACCTTCCAAACGGATCAAACTGCCCAGAGTGATTCAAGCGCCAAATAAACGTCCCATTCCCCCAAAAACTCAACGGCTCATAAAGTGCCAATGCAACCGGGACCTTTTCCTGACCGGTCCATAACCAGGGCGCATCACCTTCACCGGCGCCGTCTCCAAAACTTCCTTTGGCCAAACCCCATCAGGGTAACCAGCCAAAAAGGCACCAGCCCGGCTCCACACAGCCCGCCGCCGGAACTTCCGCCACCCCCGCCGCCCGGTGGGCTGGTTATGCGGACCAGCTTGGTGCCGGTCCGAATGATTTCCCCTCCCGAGGTCAATTGCGAGAAACTGGCCACCACGGTCACCTGTTGAACCGCCTCGACCGAAGCCGCCGTGAATTGCCCCGCCTCGACCTGCCCCAACCCGTCCGGCGCCAGGGTCCACTCCGCCTGGTCGGTGACGTCCGAAGCCGTCCCGTCACTAAAAACCGCCTGGGCGACGTACTCAGCCATCGCCCCGGGCGACACCTGGTCCGGGCCGGTCACTTCCACCGATTCCAGGCCGATCTCAACCGAAGCGCCGTCGTCGGCCGCTGCGTCAGAATCCAAAGTCGAAATCTGAAAAAAATCATAATCGGCCGGGATCGACTCGTCGCAAGCGCTGCCGCACTCGGGCGTGTCGCCGTTGGCAGCCCCCAGCCCGACGCTGATCGCATCGGGGAGGTCATTGGTAATCGTGCCGATATCCTTGAAGCTCACCCCATCCGGGCTGAACGCGCCCACGAATTGGTCGCCCTTTCGGAGCAGACGCAAGTAAACCGAGTTCGGATCCTCGGCGTTGGTCTCATCGTATCGGCCACCGGGGGTTTGGGCGTCACTCTCCGGGTCGTCGCCCAAACTCAACAGCACGATCCCTCGAAAATCACCCCGATCACCCGTCGCAAAAGCCAGCCCCAACGAGACCGCGTGCTCGTCGTCGGAATAGACAATCAGCCCGGCGAATTGTTGGGCGGTCGTCGGAGCGAACTCCACC
>JBHHVM010000118.1:0-9010 GCA_046754265.1 Phycisphaerae bacterium | reverse complement strand
CATCTTTCGAGAGGGGCTAAAGAACGTCACCGCCGGGGCTAATCCCATGGCCATCAAACGCGGGATAGAGTCGGCGGTCTCGGCCGCCGTCAAAAGCATCGCCGACCAATCCGTCAAGGTCAAAACCAACGACGACCTGGCCAAGGTGGGGGCCATCTCCGCCAACAACAATCCGCAAGTCGGCAAGCTGGTGGCCTCTGCTCTCGAAGAAGTCGGCGACGAAGGCGTCGTCGAAATCGAAGAGGGCAAGGGCTACGGCGACGAGAAAGAGGTCGTCGAGGGCATGCAGTTCGACAAGGGCTTTATCAGCCCCTACTTCATGACCAACCCGGGCTCCCTGGAATGCGAGCTCAAAGACCCCTACATCCTGATCTACGAAAAGAAGATTTCCAGCCTGCGCGATTTTGTGCCCCTCTTGGAGACCTCGGCCTCGTCCGGCAAACCTCTGCTGGTCATCGCCGAGGACGTCGACGGCGAAGCGTTGGCTGCCCTGGTGGTTAACAAGCTCCGTGGCACGCTCAACGTCTGCGCCGTCAAAGCCCCCGGGTTCGGCGAGCGTCGCAAAGCCATGCTGGCTGACTTGGCCGTCGTCACCGGCGCTCAACTCATCAGCGAAGACCTGGGCATCAAACTCGAGAACGTGACGCTCTCCAGCTTGGGACGGGCCGGGCGCGTGGTCATCGACAAAGACACCACCACCGTCATCGACGGCGGCGGCAAAAAGTCCGAGATCAAAGCCCGCGTCGAACAGCTTCGCAATCAGATCAACAAGACCACCAGCGACTACGACCGCGAAAAACTCCAGGAGCGCCTGGCCAAGCTAACCAGCGGCGTGGCTGTCCTCCGTGTCGGCGGCGCCACCGAAATCGAGGTCAAGGAACGCAAAGATCTATTCGATGACGCCCTGCACGCCACCCGCGCCGCCAGCGAAGAGGGCATCGTCCCCGGCGGCGGGGTGGTCTTCCTCCGGGCCATCGCCGCCATCGACGGTGTCCGCTCCAAGGCCCGCGGCGACGAAAAGATCGGCTGCGACATCCTGGCCCGGGCGTTGAAAGAACCCACCCGACAAATCGTCGCCAACGCCGGCGCCGAGGGCGACGTCATCGTCGAGCAGATTCTCGAAAAATCCGGACGCCAAGGCTATGACGCCCGCGCCGGCGAATTTGTCGACATGATCAAGGCCGGCATCATCGACCCGGCCAAGGTGGCCCGCGTCGCTCTGGAATCGGCCGCCAGCGTCGCCGGGCTGATGTTGACCACCGACGTGCTGATGACCGACCTCAAGGACGACGCCAAACAGATCGACCACGCGGTGCGATAACGCCGATAGAACCTATTGACCGGCACGGCAAGGGCGGACCGCCAGGTCCGCCCCTTGCACGTCCGGTGGACGGTCCGGCAGAGACCAGGCATGGCCGACGGAAAACGCGACTACTACGACGTTCTGGAGGTCCCCCGCGGCGCCGCGCCCGAGCAGATCAAAAAGGCGTATCGCCGCAAGGCGCTCAAATACCATCCGGACCGCAACCAGGGCGACGCCGACGCCGAGACCCGCTTCAAAGAAGCAGCCGAAGCCTACGAAGTCCTCAGCGACCCCACCAAGCGACAGCGCTACGACCAGTTTGGTCACGCCGGCGTCAACGGGGCAGGCCTGCACGATTTCTCGCACATGGGCGTCGAGGACATCTTCTCGACCTTCGCCGACATTTTCGGAGGCATGGGTTTTGGCCGGTCCGGTCGGGCCCGGCAGCGCGGTGCCGACCTGCAGGCCCAGGTCGAGATTGAATTGGCCGACGTCGCCACCGGCGTCGATCGGACGCTGGAGTTCAAACGCAACCAGACCTGCGATCAGTGCAGCGGGAGCGGTGCAGCCCCCGGTAGTGACCGTCGAAGTTGTCCCACCTGTGCCGGCTATGGCCAGGTCGAACAGGCCGGCGGGTTAGGCGCCCTTTTTGGTCGGGTCATCACCACCTGCCCGTCTTGTCGAGGAAAAGGGTCGGTCGTGGCCAACCCTTGCGGGCGGTGTCGCGGCACGGGCCGCTATCCGCAAAATCGCACCGTCACCATCCAGATCCCCCCCGGCATTCACGACGGCCAGGCCGTCCGCGTCCGCGGCGAGGGCGAATCCGGCGAGAATGGCAACCCGCCCGGTGACCTGCATTGCTACGTCCGCGTTAAGCCGCACCCGTTCCTGGAACGACACGACGACCACCTGGTGTGTCGCCTGCCCATAAGCTTCACCGAAGCCGCCCTGGGGGCCAAAGTCGAAGTCCCCACGCTCGACGGGCGGGCCCAGGTCACCATCCCCCGGGGAACCCAAACCGGCCAAGTTCTGCGTTTGGCCGGTCAGGGATTGCCCGATCTAAGAACCGGTCGTCCCGGCGATGAGCTCATCGAAGTATCCGTCGAGATCCCCCGCAAGCTTTCCAAACAGCAAGAAGCCCTGCTTCGCGAGTTCGCCAAAACAGAGGATCGCCACGTGATGCCCGAATCCAAGCGCTTCTTCGACAAACTGAAGGACTACTTGTCAGGCCAGGAGTAGACCCACAAACGATAAGTCGGGCCCATTGTCCCCGGCACCGATCGCCGAGACGCCATGAAAAAAAAGAAACCAAAAATCCAAGTCGCCCAGGCCGAGGAGATCGCTCAATTCGGCGGCCACGCGCCGTCGGCGGCATCGGCTCAGCCCAATAACCGTGACGACCACGCCCCCCAAACCCAGGCTGATACAGCCCCGGAAGGCGAATCAGCCGACTCGACTGACGGGCTGCAACGCCAGGTAGAGGAGTTGACCGAAAAGCATCTCCGCGCCGTCGCTGAGCTGCAAAACTTCCGCCGCCGATCCGCCACCGAGCAAGCCGACGTGCTGCGCTTCGCCACGGCCGATCTGGTCCGGGCCCTTCTGCCGGTGGTCGACGACCTGGAGCGCTCCCTGGCTACCATCGGTCCGGACGAATCGTCACCGCTTATCGAGGGTGTCAAGCTGGTTCACCAGAATCTGCTCAAAGTGCTGACCGACCACCACGTCGAGCGCATCGATTCGGTCGGCCGGCCTTTCGACCCCTCGCTCCACGACGCCATGATGCAAACCGAATCCACCGAGCACCCGCCTGGCACGGTCCTGGAAGAATATCAGCCCGGATACAAACTGCGCGATCGCGTGCTGCGACACGCAAAAGTCATTGTCTCCAAGCGGCCAGAAAATGCCGGCTCCGAACCTGACCCCCAGGCTCAGCCTGCCGATGAGGCCGCCCAGTAGGAGTGTTGCCCGTGCCCACCTACGAGTACCAGTGTACCAAGTGCCAGCGCGTCTTTGAGGTATTCCACAGCATCACCGCGAAACCCAAACGCCGCATCGGCACCGATTGCCAAGACTGCAACAACAGCGCCCCGGTCCGCCGGCTCATCGGCACCGGTGCGGGCGTCATCTTCAAAGGTTCAGGCTTCTACGAAACCGACTATCGCAGCGACAGTTACAAAAAATCGGCAAAGGCCGCCAAAGACGCCCAATCGACCAAGACCGACACCGACAAGAGCACGGCCGGAGACGCCAAGAAGAAGGCCACAAAAAAAACCGACACGCCTGGCACCGATTCCAAGAAACCCAAATGACCGAGGGCGGGCCGGGCTCGCCCGGCTCGGACAGTTTCACAAAGAGCCAATGCCATGGCTGCCTACCACTGCCCCACTTGTCAAACCATCACGCGGGTTCCCAAACCCGCCGACGCGCCGTACCGCCCCTTCTGCTCCCGCCGCTGCCAACTCATAGACCTCCACCATTGGTTCGAAGGCCACTACAAGATCAGCGACCCCTTGGGCCCCGATTCGGAATCTCCCGACGAGCTGACATCCGGGCCGTAATCTCGCGGTAGAATCAGCACACCGTAGCCCATTGCCCGGCACAAGGCAGCCGAACTTGCAGACCCGCGCCCCTTGGCCCACAATGTTCCCACCGTGGGTGAACGGGCTGTATCCGCCACCCGGCCAATAGGCAAAATGGACCGACCATGACCGACTCCTTCGACATTGCCGGTTTCTCGGTATCGCTGGAGGGCGACCAGGCCACGTTCCGTTTGACCCCGAGGCACGACTTCGACGATGAGCCCAGCGCCGACCTGAAGCAGTGCTTGACGCCTGAGTTCGGGCCGGGCGGACGATTGGCCGGCAAGCACGTGGTCGTTGCCCTCGAGGATGTGCCCGCCCTTAGCTCGCGCCAATTGGGGGCCCTGATGTCCGTTCAGCGGGCCACCGGCACCGGGAAAAAGCTGACCGTCCGGGGGGCACGCCGAAATATCCGTGAACTGTTTAAGCTGACCAAAATGACGGAGCTTTTCGACTACTAACAGCCCGTCCCCAATCGTGGCGAGCCGCGGACTTAAGTCCGCGCGGACGAACGATCAAGATGATCCTGGAAATCCCTTGCCGGATACGCAAACCGGATAGTCGCCCAGCGAAGTCGCGCCGCCGGATGCGGATCAAGGATTGAACGCCCCTATGGACCCATGGGAAACCGCCAGGCCAACCGGAATCTGCGCCTCCACCGGGCGCCCCTTGGAACCGGGCCAGACCTACTATGCCGTCCTCTTTGAAGACGGCGAATCCTTTCGCCGGGCCGACTACGCCCCCGAAGCCTGGACCGGGCCGCCCCAGGACGCTTTTTGCTTCTTCAAGACCCGCGTCCCCCAGCGCGAGCCCAAAAAGAAGCGCCTGCTGGTCGATGACGAACTGCTGGTCAACTTCTTCGTACGCCTTGAAGATGAGACCGAGTTGCTCCGGCAGCACTTTCGCTTCGTCCTGGCCCTGATCTTGATGCGAAAGCGCATCCTCCGCTACGAGGAGACCATACGGGATGACGGCGCCGAATACTGGCAAATGCGCCTGGTCAAAGAGCAGGCCCTGCACCGCGTGCTCAACCCGCACTTGACCGACGATCAGATCGAAGCGGTGTCGCAACAGTTGGGGGCCATCCTTCACGGCGATTTCGCAGCCGCACCCCTCGACGATGACTCCGACCTCTTGGCCGACGCCTCCGCGTCGGAGAGTGGAGGGGCCGATGCGTAAACTGTGGATTGCGGCACTGCTGCCCCTGATGGTCGGCTGCCCGCCTCCCATGCTGCGCCCACCCGAACCGGTCACCATGTCCCAGGCCATTGCCCGGGTCAATGCCAACACCGGTCGCATCCACAGTTGCTACAAGGCCATCGGTGCCGTTCGAGGCCACGTCACCGATCAAACCGGCACGCGCCAGCCCTTTGACCTGCAAGCCTCCATCCAGATGCTGGCACCGAGCTTCCTCTACGGCAGCTTTAAGTCCGGGCTGGGTACCGAGGAAATGATGCTCGGCTGCAACGCCCAGGCCTACTGGTTGTTTATCAACCGCGACAACCAGACCTACCGCACCGGTACCTACGCCGCCCACCAGCCCGACGCCGTGGACGACTTGCCCCTCCGTCCCGATCTCATCATCGAAGCCCTCGGCTTTTTGCCCCTGCCCGACATCACCGTGGGCACCCAAGGCCCGGTCCACCGGCTGGTCGAGGACTATCAACAGTTGCTCTTTCTGGATTACACCACCAAGGGTCAAGCCGTCATCCAAAAAGAGTATTGGCTGGATCGCCGTCCGCCCTTCCTGATCCGCCGAATCCTGTTTCGCGACCCTCAAGGCCAGGTCCTGATGGATTCTCGCCTGAGTGCCTATCGCCCGGTGGATTCGTCCAGCCTGCTCCTGCCCACCAAGGTGTACGTCGATTGGCCCCAGGATGAAAGCGCCATGCGTTTTAGCATCCGCCGCTGGAAACCCCTGCCCGATCGCGGCACCGACAACGCCGCCTTTATTCCTCCGCACCTCAGAGGCCAGCGCTTCGGCCACATGATCGACCTGGATACCGGTTTGCCCCTAAAGTGACAGATTCAGGCACCATTGTCGTCCGGTCCGTCACCGGCATCGCCGTTCGGGCGGCGATCCTGGCCTGCTGCTTGGCTGCACCAGCCCGGGCCGACCAACCGTCCGCGCCCACCGATTCGGTCGGCATCGCTGCAGGCCCGCAAACGCTATGGGTCTATCAGCAACGCCTGGAAGGTCGGCCCCAGGCCCGCACCCTCCGCCTGGCCTTTGCCGCCGGCGACGCGCCGTTTCGCCGTCCGGGGCGCGTTCAGGCGGTTACCGGCGAGGTCGGTGCCGCCGCCGTCCTGGGCGATCGGCTCTTCATCGTCTTCGCCGACGGCACCCACCGCAGCTACGACCGCCTGACCCTGCGCGTCGAACGCACGCTGCCGGGCCACGCGATTCCCCTGTCCCTGGCCGCCGATCACGCCCGCAACGCCCTGTACGCATTGGTCCCCACGTCCGTCGCCGTCGAACTGCTCGACACTGAAACCGTGCCCTTCAGCATTCCTGACCACCCTGCCAAGTTCACCGCCCCCGTCGAGCCGCCTGATCCACCCCCCTCGACCCAGCCCGCACCCACTTCGGCCCCGGCCCTTCCCGACTCGGCCTACTGCCTGGTTCGCTATGCCCGTGGACGTTGGCACCTGGACCGGGCTGCTCCCGAATTCATGACCGATCCCCAGCCCTGCCTCCTGGCGGTTAGCGACGGACAGTGTCACCTTATCTGTCGGACCGACCCCGCCGACCCGGTGGCGCTCTATAGCCGGTCAACCGAGGACGGCTGGACCGCGCCCCTTCAAATGTCCGCTGCCCGGTTCGATCAGCTCCTGGCCTGTGGCGTCTTCCATGGCCGATTCGCCGTGCTGGCCCAGTCATCCGACAACGCCGAACCTCGTCTCCTATGGCATGAGCAAGACCGCTTCACGCCCGATGAGCCCCTCGAAGGCGCAGCCGGCGCCGTTGCGGCTGCCTGGTTCGGGTCGCACTTGGCCCTTGCCTTTATGGACGCCGAGAACGAGCTTGCCGTGGGCACCTGGCCCATGCAGGGAAGCGGCGCCACCAGTCCGCCCGCCCAAGTCCAAGCCCTCAGGCCGCGTCACGTATCCTGGATCGCAGAGAACATGGCCCTTCTTGCCTACGGCGGGTTGTCCCTGGTCATGCTCGTGGTCTTCCTCCGCCGTCGTGACAGCCTGTTGACACCCGCAGCCCTCAAGCCCGACCAGATCCTGGCCCCGTTTTCGCGCCGTCTCCTTGGCTTCCTGCTCGACGCGACGCTGTTCCTGCCCGTCAGCCTGTACCTCCTCTGGCCTGCGATGCAAGCCTACGCCGCCCAGCACGAACTGGACCCCGCCGTCGATCGGATGACCCTCTATCGCGAGCTGCCCGGTGACTTCTTTTTGCGCTGGCTGCTGGCTGTCGCCCTGTTTGCTCTCTACGGCACCATCTTCGAGGCCCTCTTCGGGGCCACGCCCGGAAAGCGCGTGGTCCAGTGCAAAGTCGTCAACGAGCAAGGCGCCAAGCCGGGCTTCGGGGCCGTTGCCTTGCGCAACCTCCTACGCCTCGTGGAGATGTTCCCCCCCTTCGACTTCATGCCCGCCGCCGTTTTGGTCATCCTTACCCGGAACCGCCAACGACTCGGCGACCTCATCGCCCGCACGGTGGTCGTCGAAATCACTCGCCCGCCACCGGACCCACAACCCGAGCAGGAGCCGCATTCGGCCGACGATTGAGCCGCCGTCGGGGCAAACCGAACGAACCGTCCTGAACGCGGCGATTCGGGCTGGTGGTCACCGCGCTTCGGCGCCTTGCAGACGCGCTGCGATTCCTATAAACTGCTCCGCGAAGTCCTGGATGGGAACTTCGATTAGACGTCGCGGGCCTAAAGTCCTAGTGCGGGCAAGGTATTGGAGGAGAAAGGCATGTCTTTGCGCGTCAACGCTTTGTCGATCCTGATTTCGGGCGTCCTTGCCGTGGCGGACGGCCCTGTCCAAGCCACTATCATCGATTACAACACACCCGGCGACCTGGCCGCCAATTTCAGTTTGAATCACAACGGGGCTGGAAACATGTACGCCGAAACGGTGGCTGGTGGACTGGGCGGCAGTGGGGCGATCAATCCCTTACCGTCCATCGACGGCGTCCACACCACCGCAGCCTTTTCGCCGAACGCCTTTGGCTTCTCCAACACCGCCGATTCGGTCACCGTTTCGCAATTCGCCCTCCGCCAACCCCACAACACCACGTTCGGGATCAACTTCTCTTTCATGCAGCTTGGCCTGCTCGCCGATGTCACCGACCGGCTGGGTATTTCTTCCGCCCCCGATGCCTACCTCAGCCTGCGCGTCCTGTCGGATCCCACGGTGAGCGACGCCCGGGTCTTCCTCCAGAGCGAGGTCAAGACGTCCGGTAGCGGACGCATCCAGGATGTCATCGCCGGTCAAACCGCCGACCTGATCGCCGGAAACTGGTACCGCTTCTCCACCACGTTCGAGAACGTCTCAGCCACCGAAGTGCTGATCACCGGGGCGCTGGAAGATTGGGGTGCCGATGGCCTGACCCTGGCATCCACGGTGCTGGAACTGACCAGCCTCAACCCCCAAAGTCTGGTGAACATGAGCGGCTTGACCGGAACCAGCGCCTTGGGCGACTCCAGCGTATGGGCGGGCTGGCGCGGATTCGATCGCGGCGGGGCTGATCTGTTCGACAACTTCTCAGTCGTTCCCGAACCGGCCGCTATTTGGCTCATCGGGCTGGGCGCCGTGACCGCCTTGCGGCGCTCGCGCCGATAGAACAGTGTCCCACGATAGGTCGCACACCATGTTTGCGACGCGAATTCACCGTCGTTCAGCCGTGGGCGGCGTACTCGTGATTGCACCCTGGACGGTTGGTATGTCGGGCCCGCCCGCATCCGCGGCACCGTTTGACACCACCGCCGACGCCGTCGTGGGGCAACCGGGCTTCACCACCAATCTGCCCAACCAGCCAAACTTTCTGCCCGCCGCCGACAACCTGGCCCTGTCCAACGCAGCCGACGTCGCCATTGCTCCGGATGGTCGATTCTATGTCTCCGACGCGCACGACAACCGCATTCTAAGCTGGCCCAGCGCCACGACGTTCGCCAAT
>JBHHVM010000117.1:0-9035 GCA_046754265.1 Phycisphaerae bacterium | reverse complement strand
GGTGTAGTCCTCGCTCACCAGGTCCACGACCATCTCCATGATCTCGCGCGAATCGTTCGAGAGTGACGGCGATATGTCACCCGCGTCGAAGGCAGGGACCACCACGGGCGTCCGCGTGCCGATAACCACGTTTTGGGCCCCGTCAAAGTTAAGGTAGACCCGTTGGGGTTGGGGCTGGTTTGCGGGAGTGTCCTGGGTCAACTCGACTTTCAGGGTGTAAGTGCCCCCGATGCTGCCCCGCGGGCTGACCGACACAGCGACGTAGCAACGGTCACTGTCTCGGCTGATCAGGGCGTCGGCCAGCGGATCGACCAGGCCGCCATAGAAACTGCGGTCGTCGTTGGCCACGATGACGTTGCGGTCCGCGTCAAAGACAGCCACCGCCGCGTTGAGTGATCCCAAGCCGTCGACTTCCACCCGCAGATGGTCGCCGCCATAGACGGCCCCCACGTCATACACGTCGACTTGATCGTTGCTGATGAGTTCCGAAGTGACCGTGGCGGGCTGGTCCTGCACGATGGGCCAGGTCAGCGCCTGGGCGAAAGGGTCACCGCCGGCCGCCGTCCGGCCACTGCGTCCGTCCAGGCCCAGCGGTTGCGGGCCTGGAAGCACCGCCGAGCTTTGGCCCGTGTCGGCACTGCCACAGCCCGGCATCCAAACGGCGGCCAGACCGAGCACAATCGCTGCCTTGACGGCGCGCACCACCCCTGCGCTGACCATCGGGTCCCTCCAGTTTGCTGTGTGCTTATGAGGAGCGCGACGTGCTCGAAGGAAGGCCGAATCGGCCGCTGGGGCCGAAACGGGCGTAAGCTGAGCGGGTCCCGGACGATGACCATCCGGGCGAGTGCTTATCGCCTCTTGGGCGACGCTTGCAAAGCAGACGTTTGGGCTTCCTTACTTGCGTGAGACGTCGCTTCTCGCCCATCCCCAAAAACTTGGCCGGCCCCGGTGGGCCGATGCTTCTGGCCAAACATGCAATACGCAGAAGCGGGTGAGCAAACGGATAAACGGAAATCTTTACCTGTTTTGCAGCCCGCCGGCCGTGGGCATAAGAATGAGCGTCTTTATCGGGCAACGCGCCGTGAACGGGGAAGATTTTTCTAAAGTTCCGGCGGCACTGTGACGGGCTTAGTGATTTGAGCGGATCGCAAGCACGAGGCGTTGATCGAAACGCTACACTTCTCTAGAATCCAACGCCGATGTTATCGCCCCTGTCCACCTTGATTTGTTTCCGCACGGATCGCCGTTGGCCAACGCTGGTGGTGGCATGGATTGTCGTCCTGCCGGTTGTCGCAACGCAGGCCGGTCAGCAGCCCACCAGCGCCCCCTCCACGACTCAGCCCGCCCTCAGTCTGCAAGACGCCGACGATCTATGGTTGAAAGGGGATTACGCCGCTGCTGCGGAGCAGTACCGCGCCTTGGCTGGCCACCCGGATTCCGCTTTGGCTGCGACGGTGGGACTGGCCCGTTGTGGATTGATGACCGGCACTTATCGGGACGCGCTGGCCGAGTTGGATCGGGTGGCTGCACTGGGCCGGTCTTCGGCGGATTGGTTGACCGTGCGGGCCGAGCTGCTGGCCCGGGTGGGGCAATACGACGAGGCCCTCGGCGACACCGAACAGGCCATCGAGCTCGAACCGGCCAAGGCGTACCGGGCCCGCAACCTGCGAGGACGGCTTTTGGAGCGAACTGGAAAACGCGACCAAGCCATCGAGACCTACGCCTTCTTCGATCGACTGATGACCCGCAAAATGCCCATCACCGCCGAAGGCATCACCGAGGCAGCCCAGGGGTTTTTTCGCTATTCAGTGCTGACCCGCCACCCCAACCTGGCCAAGCGCACCCAGCACACCCTGTGGGAGATGTTGCAGGTAGCCTATGAGCGCGTGGACCGCAACTACTGGCCCGCGCGCCTGGCCGCCGCCGACTTGCTACGCGACAAATACAACTTCGCCCAGGCGACCGAAGACTACCACGCCGCCCTGAAAATCAACCCCAACCTGCCGCAAGTCCAGGTCGGCCTGGGTTCGATCGCCCTGGAGCAGTGGCGCTTCGAGGGGGTCGAGAAACACGTGCTGGCGGCGTTGAAGGTCGATCCCAACTATGCGCCCGCCCACAACCTGCGGGCTTCGTCGCGCATTGTCGAGCGGCGCTACGACCAAGCCATCGAAAGTTGCCGCAAGGTCCTGGAGGTCAACCCGCGGGATTTCCAGGCCCTGTCACTGGCGGCCGCTGCCTGCCGGTGCAAGTACGATTTTCAGGGTGTCAAGCAATACGAGGAAAAGGTCCGACAGATCAATCCCCGATGCGCGACCTACTACTACGTGATGGGCGATGCCCTATCGGGATTGCGTCAATACGCCGATTCCGAGGCGGCCTTTAGGCAATCCATCGAATACGAACCCACCAACGCCAACGCCCGCACCGAACTGGGCCTGATGCTCATGCAGTGGGGCCTGGAGGATAAAGCCTTCGAAGTGCTGGAAGGCGCCTGGGCCTTGGATGAATTCAACGAGCGCACCTTCAACACGCTGGACCTGCTCAAAAAGCTGGAAGCGTTCGGGCGGCTGGACACCGAGCATTTCATTATTCGGTTCGACGAGTTGATCGACTGGCCCGCCGCCCGACAGCTTGCCCGGGCGGCCGAAGACATCTACGAGGACATCTGCGCCGATTACGAGACCGAGTTGGCCCGCAAGACGGTCCTGGAAATCTTTCCGACGCACCGCGACTTCGGCGTTCGCATCACCGGCAAACCCTGGATTCACACGGTGGGGGCTTGCACCGGTTGGGTCATCGCCCTGGATTCCCCCCGGGCCGACCCGCAAACCAAGGGGCCGTTCCACATGGCCCGCGTGCTGCGCCATGAATTCATCCACGTCGTCACCTTGGCCCTGACCGAGAACCGCATCGCCCACTGGTTCACCGAGGGCTTGGCGGTTCACGGTGAAGGCATGCCCCGCAGCCTGGATTGGCAGCAACTGCTGGCCCAGGCCATTCGCCAGAATCGACTGTTCACGCTCGAATCGGTGGACTGGGGCTTTGTCCGTCCCCAACGCCCCAACGACCGCACGCTGGCCTATGCCCAAAGCGAATGGATGGTCGAGTACATCGTTGACACATACGGCTACGACGCCCTGGGGCAAATGCTGGCCAAGTTCAAGGAGGCCAAACCGCAGCCGCAAGTATTCCGCGAAGCGCTCGGCGTCGAGCCCGCCGAGTTTGACAAGGCCTTCCTGGAGTGGGCGCTGCCTCAAGCCCGCCGCTGGGGCTTGGACCTTACTTCAACCGCTGACCTCGAATCATTCCGCCAAGCCGTCCAAGACAACCCCGAAGACGCCGCAGCCTTCGGGCGATTGGCCCAGGCGGAACTGGACCATGGCCACACCGACAAAGCCATGCAAGCCGCCCAAAAGGCGGTCGATTTGGACCAGAACCAGGTCCAGGGCATGACCGTGCTGGTCGAGGGCTTGGAAGCCCTGGTCGCCGGGACACACAATGGCACCCAACGGGCGGATATCCATGCCCGAATGCTGCCCCACCTCAAGCGATTGGTGCAATTGCATCCCGACGGCTGGGTCGCTCCGCAACTGCTGGGTGAAATCGCCCTGGCCAAGAAACAGTTCGACCAGGCTGCCGATTGGTTCAATCGGCTGCGCAGGCTTCGGCCCGATCATCCCTCCAGTTATCGCGGATTGGCCGGCATCTATTTACGTCGGGGGCAATTGGACCAAGCCGTCCCCGTGCTCATCGAGCTGGCCCGCTTGGACGAGTACGACGCCGAGGTGCCCGCCAACCTGGCCAACATTTTTGCCGGGCAGGATCGGCTGGGAGATGCCCGGTACTGGTATCGCCAATCGCTCTACATAAACCCCTTCAACTCCCAAACCTATCGCAAGTTGGCCCAAGTGCAGATGCGCGACAACGACACCGCCGCTGCGCTGGAAACCTACCAGGTGCTATGCAGCCTTCAACCCGACCGGGCCGAGAACTTCGCCGGGGCCGCCTTCGCCTGCCGGAAACTGGGGCAACACGCCAAAGCGGCCGACTACGCAGCCAAAGCAGTAGGCCTGGACCCCGAATCGCCAGCCAAGACGCTGTTGAACTCTGACAATTAGATTCTACGGTCAAGGCCAAACCAATGTGAACGCCAAAGGCCGCTCTGAGGTTGATCGATCTCATTTGATCCTTTCGGACCCCGCCAACCTCATCGATTCCTACCCTATGGAACCCGGGCCTGTGTGGCTTACTCTTCAATCTGTTCTGCGGCGCGGGACCACGGCCTAGCGCCTCGCGCGCGACCTTCGCCCGCCTCCCAGCAAAGCGCCCAACAGTAGGGTCAAACTTGCAGGCTCGGGCAGCACCGCGAACGCATCGTAGTTTCTCTCCGGCTGAATCTCTCCCACGAAGGTGGCCCCGCCCGTGGCCAGATCGACCGTATACAGCGACCAGAGCTGACCGGGCTGGATGCCCGCCCGATACACCAAGTACATTGTGTCGGTCACTGGGTCGTAGTCCAGGGCCCCGGTTCCATTGCCGCCGCCCATCCCGCCGACCCCGACGCCCGTCAGGCCAATCAAGTCAAACACGCCCGTCTGCGTGTTCAGCGTGCCGAATTCCTGTAACGGGTCACCGAAGCCGCCGTGAACCGCGTACAGCGTGTCGCCCACAAAGGCAATGCCGTTGGGCCCCGCAGATGGGGCGATGGGGGCTGAGAACAGCGAAGCCCCCGTCAGGGGGTCCAACTTGCGGATGACATCGGTTGAGAAATCAGTCACCCAGTAGTAGCCGTTGTTGTCGAAGCTGCCCGAAAACACAGACGTGCCTCCAAATGGCCCGCCAAACGAGGAACGAAAAGTGGCCTGGGCGGTCGCTGTGTCGATGGTGTAAAAACTCAGCACGTTGTTATCGCCGCTCACGGCCCACAGATCGCCCGCGAAGAAATCCATCGTTCCGACGTTGCCGAAGCCGACGTTTCCTATCAGCACGCCGCCTCCGGGATCATCGGTATCGAAACTAACGAAGTCGCCGGGCGTCGAGCCGCCTATTCGATGAATCGCGTAGGCGGGCGCACCCAGCACACGGGGACCGGCGGCCATGAAGGCCACAATGGCGAGCGCAGGCATACAATGACGGTGGGACATTCTCTCACCTCCCTAGGTAGAAAGTCCTTGAGGAACCAATGACGATTTGTAACCCTTATGATTCTAACCTATCCCGGGCCATCGCGGGCCTGGCGACAGACCGAACGAGTCTGGTTGATCGGCTCCTCAGGATCGATGCCCGGGTGGAGTTGGTGCGGGCCCACGGACGCTTGCATCCGTGCCCTATAGCTATGGGCGGTTGGTCACCCTACGTAAACACCCATCGGCCAAGAGCAACCCCGGCCCCACCTGTCTGCAGCAGTGGAACAGAGCTTACGGCCCGCCACTTTCCCCAACGTCGTTTCGCTCTGCCCGGACGCGCTGCACCGCAGCCTCGAAGCGCTCATCGGCCAGCAACGTCGTGGCAATCTTCTCGGCCAGCACTTCTGAGCCGGCGTCGCGTAGATGCACCACGTCGTGAAAATGCTCCAGATCCGACGGCACGGCACCATACCCATCGACGAAGATCGCGCCGGTTTCCGAAGCGACATCTTCGATCATGGTCGTCACTTTCTTCCAGGAATCGACCGCCAGAGGAATGGTCATGCCGACCATGACGGGAACGTTGCCCGTGGTAAAGCGGATGTCCGGATCGGTAAGATTCGACCTGCGGATCAGACCCGGCTGGCTAACCAGAATGGCGAGCCGGTTATCCGACTGCACCAGGTTGGCAAGGTCCAGAAAATTCTGCCGTTCCCAGGCAAACGCCTTTTCATCGACCGGCGCGTCGATCCCGACTTCGGTACCTTCGCTGACCCGGAACGTGTTTTCCATCTGGCGCATGGTTCTAGCCCATAGAAAGTTCCGGGCCCGGCGCCCCAGTTGGGTCTCTCGGGCCACCCGTTGCCATAGCGGCTTATTGGTGACCGAGGCAGCAGGGGCGTAGGGTCTGTTGGCAAGATCGCGGAACTGCTTCATGTCGTTCCACGTGTGGTAAACGATGACCGCGTCGGGTTGAAATGCACGCCCGAAGCAAAGGTAGTTGAATTTGGAATTGAACGAGTCGAATCCTGGAAGCGACAAATTGATCACTTCCACGGGCATCTCCAGACGTTTCGCCAACTTTTGTTCCAGAGCGCCAGGCCAGCTGGCGGCCCGTCCACTGGCTTCGAAGCAAAACCCCGCGGACCCGCCGAAAACTTCGATGCGCAGAGTGCCAGGCGGCTTGCGGTACGAGTAATCGGGCCCGCGGAAACCGTACTTGTTGATATGCAGCAGGTGACCACTGGCGTTGTGAAGCGACTGATTCGGCATCGGCCGAGCGCGAATATGTCCTTCGGATTCCCAAATCATCCATTCGTGATAGGGAATGGGAGCGACAAACCACAAGAGCGCTTCACCCAGCAAGATCGGTATGGTGACTGCTCCGGCTAGCGCCAGGCACCGAAAGATCAGTCTGCGAAACCGGGAGTGTCGTTGCGGGGGAATGCTTGAAGGTTGGCTCTGCGGGTCCGTGTTCATGTTAGTGCCTCGAAGTTCGCCATGCGTCTGGGACTCTCCTGTTGAACGACTGTGTGCCCCATTGTAATTGAGAGGCAACGCCAGGGTCAATCCGAGCGGCGCAAACTGGAATGGGCGGCTGGCTCGCTCCGGCGACCGGCTCTTAGCCGACGCTTGACTCCAAGGCAGGTTCCACGCCGCCGGCCGACGGTAATGGCTGGGCGTCAGCCTTGTTCTCGTGCCTGAAAATGTCGATCTTCATCCACGCCCGGCTATGCCAGCGATACCACAGCACGAAGCCCAGCAGCACCAGCAACGTGGTCCCCGCCACCCAGGGGCCCATACTGCCCCAGCTTGGAAACATCACCGCCATCACGTATCCGCCACCCACCAGAATCGTCCAATGGCTGATGACGAAGACGACGCTGGGCCAAGTGGTGTCACCGGCGCCGCGCAGAGCGCAGGTATAGACGATGCCCATCCCATCGAACACCTGAAATACCGCGGCGCAGATCATGATCGACGCCCCGATGGTCACAATCTGCGGTTCGGTGTTGAAAAACTCGATCAACTCCCGCCGCCAGATCAAAAACATCACCGACAGCAGCACCATATACCCTTCAGCCAGCAGCAACCCTATTCGCGTCTGCCGAACGGCCCGTTGCGGATCGCCCTGACCGATGGCTTTTCCGACCAGCGACGTCAGGGCCATACCCATCCCGATGGTGGGCATGAAACTGATCCGCAAGTACTGCCAGGCCACGTTGTTGGCGATCAGGTGCTCGGTGCCGAACATTCGGCCAATCAGCACGCTGGTGAAAATCAACCACACCACCACGTCGCTGAACCACTGGGCCCCCTGGGGCAGGCCCACGCGCAAAATCGCCGCCAGTTTCTTTCGATCCAGCCGCCAGGTCTCTCGGCCGTGGAACTTTTCATTGAACCTTGGCAGGCACAGGGTCACCGTCAACCGCAGCGTCCGGTAGCAGGTGGCCACCACCGTCCCGGCAGCGGCCCCGGCGATGCCCATGGCCGGCAGCCCGAGCTTCCCGAAGATCAGCACGTAGCTGACTCCCATGTTGACCACGATGCCCTCGATGGCTGACCACATGGTGATCCTGGGGTGGTGGATCCCGTTGAAGAACGCCGACAGCCCCGCCGCGGCAATGGTGGGCCCCACGCTCCAGATGGCCACCCGGCAATAATCCAACTCCGCCACCTGAACGGCTGAATCGTGGCCCATCCAGGCCACCAAACCCGGTAGCAGCAACCAGTACCCGTAGCCCAACACTCCGAAGACAGCCGCGATGTACAACGTCTGCCAACCATAGGCACTGCAATCGCGGTAGCGCTGCCTCCCCAAGCATTGGGCGGCAAACGTGGCCACGATCGAGGCGATGCCCATCCCGATGACGATAAACGTCCACAATAAAAGTTGGGCCGGCAACAGAGCAGCATGGGCCGCCCCTTCGGTCAGCCGGCTGATCATCAGATAGTCGGTCACGTCCATCACCATGCGCGTGCAGGTGGTAATCACCATAGGCACGCTCATGGCGATCACGCCGCGAAGCTCCTCCCGCCGGCGGGCGGCTTCGTCCAGTCTCGGTGCGAGTGTCGTACTCATCTCAACGATCCATCTATAAAGAAAAGCCCCGGAAACCTTTGGGCTTCCGGGGCGTTGGGTTCTGATAATCTATGAACCAAACTCAGGCGAAAGCCTCCTTCGGTGCGTTGCCGTCGTCGAACTGGGGGCCTGTCGGCACGCCCCCGTTCGCGACGATCAGCCCGTACGTCTCGCCAGGCTTTTTGTCGCACCCACTCAACCGGTTGCCCAAGATCATGCGCATCGCAAACGACTCCTGCTTTGACCCGCACAATATAGGCCGGCCTAAACATCGGGTCAATGGCCCGTGAACGACTCGCGCCCCCTTCACCTGCCGGCCAAGCCAGTGAATCCCTGTCATTCTGGCAGCTTCGCCGCGGAGTTGAACGACTGTAACCCGTTGCCAAAAAGACAGTTACGCAGCCACACCCCGGCGGCACGCCGGATGCACGTCCATCTGTTGGATCCGTGCGCACCTTCTATGGAGGATGCATGATGCCGACTCAAAAACTAACCGTCCGAGCCACCCAGGCCCTGCAAAAAGCCGAGCACATCGCCTCCGCCTCGGGCCACCCCAGGGTCATGCCGTTGCACTTGCTGCATGCCTTGCTCAATGAAGACCCCGGCGGTGTCATCGCCCCGTTGCTGAAAAAACTCGGCGCGCCCCTCGAGCGCCTGGTCCAAACCACCGAGAGCGAATTGTCCCGCCTGCCCAAAGTCAGCGGTGGCCAACTCTCAGCCGACGCCTCCCTCGAACAGGTTCTCACCCAGGCCCGGGCCGACGCCGACGCCATGAAGGACGAGTATGTCTCCACCGAGCACCTGCTGTTGGCCCTGTCGGACGTGGA
>JBHHVM010000116.1:0-9084 GCA_046754265.1 Phycisphaerae bacterium | reverse complement strand
GGCCCGGCAGGGAGATCAAACGGCCGATTATGTCCGACACGCGCGAAAGTCTGTTGAACCGGATCAAGTCGCTGGACGATCGGTCGTCGTGGGAGGAGTTTGACCGGTTGTATCGGCCGTTGTTGCTGCGGTATGCCCGTCAACGGGGGTTGGACGTGACCGAGGCTGAGGAGATTGCCCAGCAGTGCATGACGGCCATCGCGGGCGGGATTCAGCATTTCGAGCGGCGGATCAGCTTTCGCGGCTGGTTGAAGGGCATGATCGATCACAAAGTGGCTGACCAGCTTAAGCGCCGGCGGCGGGAAGCGCATGGCAAGACGGCGGACTTCGCTCGAGAGCAGGAACGGGAAGACGACCCAGCCCTGCTGTGGGAACGGCAATGGAACAAAACGCACCTGCTGTATTGCCTGAATCTGATTCGCGATGATTTCAGTCGGGTGACCTATGAGGCCTTTCGGCTGTACGTCATCGAGGAGCAATCGGTGGTCGAGATCGCCGAGCAGTTGGGCATGACGCCGAATCAGGTGTACGTGGCCAAGCACCGGGTGCTGGGGCGACTCAAGAAGCACTGGTCGGACCTGGCTGATGGGATGATGTGAAGAATGTAAAAAACGAATTGAGAATTGAGAGACGGCGTCCGTGACCGTTGTCTTGCTATGCTTGAGGGATTATGAGTTCCTGCCCGGACACTTCGATTCTGGCCAAGCTGGAGGCGGGCGAGTTGCCCGACGATCAGGCGGACCCGTTGTTCCCACACGTCGAATCGTGCAGCCGCTGCACGGCCAAGCTGACCGAACTTCGTGCGCGAAATATGGATGGGCGAGTCCTTCGAGCCGCCCTGGGTGAACAGGGTTCACGGGAATTGAGCGCCGGTGCCCGGGTGGCTGAACCGAGCACGCCGGTCGGGGCGGGCCAGTGGTCGATTCCCGACTACGAGCGGGTGCAACTGTGCGGCGAGGGGGCATTCGGGTCGGTTTGGGCGGTGCGCAATCGGGTGGGAGTGTATCGGGCGCTGAAGATCATCGACCTGGAACGATTGCGCCGGGCCAACGTTCGCTGCCGCGAGTCGACAGCCCTGGAGACCTATTGCCGGCACGTCCATCGGCATGCGAACCTGATCGAGGTCTTTCACGTCGGCATGCAGGTGGATCTGTTGTACTACACGATGGAATTGGCCGACGATGACTTGACGCGCAAGCCGGTGCGGGACCACTTCCCGCAGAACTATCATCCCTTGACCTTGCGGCGGTTGATGCAGCGCCGGCCCGTCAGCCCCAACGCGGCCATGGAGATTGTGCTGCAACTGTTGCGGGGCTTGTCTCGATTGCACGAGTTGGAGCTGGCCCATCGGGACATCAAGCCGGCCAATATCGTCATGGTCCACAAACGGCCAAAACTGGCGGACATCGGCATGATCACCACCAGCGTCAAATCGCCGAGCCAGGTAGGGACACCGGACTACATGCCGCCCGATGAAGTCATGGACACAACGGCTGACGTTTACGCCATGGGGCGCATCCTGGCCCAACTGCTGGCGGGCGTGACCTCGGGTGAGGAGCCTCCGCCTTACGCCCGGGCGGTGGACGCGGGGACGCAGTGGGACCTGGCCCGGGTCAACAAAATCATCGCCCAGGCCTGCGCCGACCGAGCCGCGGATCGCTTTGACCGGGCTGATCAGATGCTCGAAGCGCTGGAGTCTTGCCGGGAATTGGCGTACGACTCGTTGTTCGCCGACCTTGACACCCTCCCCGCGCCACCGCCGGCCAAGCCGCGGCGCGTGTATGTGCCAATCGTTGTCGCTGCGATACAGACGGTCCCCTGGATCGTGGGCCTGCTGCTGGCCATTAAGCTGGTCGACAAACTGTTTTAGCTTGCTTCGGGACCAGCCGTCGAATCGCCCTGCCCCTCGCCCGTCCAAATTCCTGGTGCGGCGCTGATCCGATAATCGGGCCTATTACGCATGATCAGCCAGCTTGGCGGGGATGGATCGTTGTCGGCCCGCCGATCGCGCTCGAATCAGATCAACCGATCCACTCAATCGCCCGATTCATCAGGGACGTGTGGGGTGGTGCCATCCACGAACCTCAGTAAGGAATCCTTTGAAGGAGTGTATGAATATGGGAACTTTGATCCGGAAGAGTCGTGCCCTGGCGTGGATCGTCATTGCGGTGGTGTTTGTCATGTGGCTGCCGGCGGGATGCACCCCAGCCACGACCCATGCAGGCGGCGGACAGGCCACGAGCATGGGCCAGTCGAGCGCCGACCTGGGCCAGGCTGGTACGATCGAGGTGACCGACGGTCAACAGGCCCAGTCGGAAGGCGAAGCGCTGGTCACGGGCGACGCCCCGGCGGATGCGACCACGGGGTCGGTCTCGGTAGCACCCTCGAACGTGCAGTTCATCTCGGCTGGGGGCGGCGCCGCCGGTCAGGAAGTCCCCAGCGGAGGACGCGAGGCGCAGGTCACCGTTCATATCGCCGGCTCGGATGCGACGGACGTTTGTGCCCCGGAGTTTACGGTGTTGGATTTTACCGCGACCGAAGCGGCAGATGGGACCATTTCGCTGACGGGCGATGCTAGCGCAACCCTTCAAGGGGAAGATATCCAACTAGCGACCTCGGACAGCTTTGCCATTTGCATTCAGGTGGTGGCCAATTTCAATGGGACGGTCGTGGTCAGCGCCGTTGATATCGAAGCCGGCACCGATGACGACGACATGGGCTCGGACGGCGACGATGACATGGGCTCAGACGGTGATGACGACGACATGGGCTCGGACGGCGACGATGACGACATGAGCACCGATGGCGACGACCTGAGCGCCGACGGTCCCGACGACATGAGCTCGGACGGAACGGACGACATGGGCTCGGACGGCGCCGATGACATGGGCACGGGCGGCACCGACGACATGGGCACGGGCGGTACCGACGACAGCCTGTCCACCAATGGCACCGATGCGTCCACCAACGGCAACGACACAAGCCCTGCCGTCTAACGTAACACGGGCGACGGATGGTGGCAGTTTAGCCGCTCAAATGTTTTGGCCGGCGAAGAAGGCTGCCGCCATCCGGTCGGCCATCGGTTGATTGGAAAAAATCAGCGGAAGAAGAAACTGGACGTCGGTGTTGGGCGGGCGCAGGTACTCGGCCATGGCAATCCGCCATTTGGCGTCGAACTGCATGAGGGTGTCCTGGCTGTGGCGGCTGGCCAGTGCTTCGGTGACCACCCCGGCGGCGATTTGAGCGGACCACATGGCTGGGTAGAGGCCCTCGTCGCTGCCGGCGGCGACAAAGCCGCCGGCGTCGCCGATGACCAGGCAGTGTTTGCCGACGTGTGAATCCATTTCCAGAGCGGCGCTCGAGGCAATCTGCCAGACCCGAGCCTGTCTGGCTTGAGCCGTCAGATCGACCGTCACAATTCCCTTGGCAGCAAGATTGCCGCACAGGTTAACCAGCATTCGGCGGACCGAATCGGCCGAGCAGGCCGCGGTGGCTGCCATGCGCAAGGATTGACCTCGGCGGATGAGCAGGCCAAAACCTCCCTCGCGGTCCAGACCCAGGATCACCGTCACCGCCTGCACGGAATCAGGCGCGGCGGGATCGGTGCCTTCGACCTGGGCGGTCTGGCGGTGTCCGGGATGTAGTACGTGGGCGGGTAGGACCTGATCGATGAGCGGGTTTTTATTGCCCGCCGCCAGAAGCAGGACGCGCCCGGAAAACACTTGTGCGTCCGAAGTGTTCACTTCGACGCACTCTTCGGCAAGTTTGACCCCGGCGACTGTGCAGGGGGCCATCAGTTCGGCGCCGGCCCGGGTCGCCGCCTGGACCAGGGCGTCCTCGAAAGCGCTTCGCTCCAAAAGGTAGCCAGCCGGTTGCGTCAAGTTAGGCGATGCGGATTTTTGCAGCTCGCCGTCATAAAACGTCACGTCGGAAAACGGCGCGCTTAGCACCTCGTCGGGGTTGGACCCCAGGGATTCGACCAGGGCAGCGACACAGGCGTTGACCCAAACGGTGCGTTGGGCCTGGCGGGGTATGGCGTCTTGCTCGATCAGCAGGACGCTGCGCCCCTGACCGGCCAGAAGGGCGGCCGCAGTGGCCCCGGCGGGTCCGGCACCGGCAATGAGCACGTCGTACACAGCCTGGTTCCCCAATCCCCTAGCGCAGGTCCAGCTTTTTCCACAGGGCCTCTTCGGCGCGGAGGTAATCCTGAAAAGTGGCTTTGAGTTTCTCGCGAACCTCGGCCAACTCGGGCGCCTGGGCGGGCACTTGACCGTCGTAGGCTTTCATCAGGGCGTCGAGCATCACGGCCGAATCATCCAGTCGCTCGGCCGCGGCGGAGAACTCGCGGGCGGCGTCGAAGATGTTGAGCTCTTGGGTCTGTTCATCGGTGGGTCGGTAAAAGAGCCTCCACGGGTTTCGCCGCAGGTCCTTGCTGGCGTGTTTGAGGTGCAGCGACGTCTCGGAGACGTTGCTCAGCAGCCGCTGGATTCGATTCTCGTTGAGAACGATGAGCGACTTGGTGCGATCGGCCACCACGCCCACGTCGGCCAGGGTGCTGTTGATTCTGCCGAAGGCTTCATGCACCTGAGAGAGCATGCCCTGGACGTTTTCGGGATTCAATTCCTGGGCTATGGGATCGACAATGCCGGTTCGTACGGAATCAGCCGTGTTCTCCACGTTGGCGAGGGTTTGTCTGACGACGGGCCGATTCTCGGCCACCATGCCCGCCAAATCGGTCAGGCCGGCGTTGACAGCATCCATGGCGGCGTGGACCTTGGTCAGCAGGACGCCCTCGCCGCCCTCGCCCACCTCGGCCCGCAATTGGCCGGTGGTGGCATTGACGTTGTCCAGGATGGCGTGCAGCTTGCTCATCATGGCCTGGCGCTCGGCGGGGTCCAGTTGCAATTCCATAAAGTGGGTGATGGCGTTGAGATCATCGAGCGAGCGATGCACCTTGCCGATGATGCCGCGCACGTCGTTGGGATCAAGTTGGGTCTTGATGACCGCCAACAGCCCGAGGGGGTTGGCTGGGTCCAATTCGCTGTTAAGCATGTCCAGAGCCGCCTCGAAAGTGCCGGCCTGGGCGCCGTCCACCAGGCCGCCCGCCTGTATCACGGCGCCCTCTGATCCGGGGTCGGTGATGATCAGCTTGCCGCCCCCGCCCAGCAGAGGCCCGCGTGCCAGGATCTTGCACCCGCTACGGAGCTCGACGACTTGGTCCACCTCGATGTCCAAGTAGGCCCACAGGCGATCGTCGTCGGCTTCGCCCCGGCGCAGCGAGACCCCGGTCACCTTGCCCACCCGGGTGGCCCCGCAATGGACGGCGGCGCCGGCCTTGATCTCGTCGGGCAAGGCATAGGTGACCGGATAGCGAACGGTGTAGGCCTGGTAGGCCCTGCCCAGGTTCTGGCCGCCGATGAAAATAAGGCCGCCGACAAACAGAACGATCACCGCCAGAACCCACAACCCCAAGGCAAAGTCATTTCGTTGTTTGGCCATCGTGCCTGCCATTCTAACGTACGCCGATAAGTTTTTCGAACTCGCTCATGCCTTCGGCGTCGGTGAGCGGTCCGTCGTTGAAGCCGTTGAGAAACTGATTGATCAGTTTATCCGCCACCGTGGTCAATGACTCCGGCGATGCGTCTCGAATGGCCTCGAAATCCGAGCGGGGCCCGATTCGCAAGACTCGGCCCTTGTCCAGCATGACCATGCGGTCGGCGATGCGGAAGGCGCTATCCATCTCGTGGGTGACCACGATGGAGGTGACGTACAGTTTTTTGGACAGGTCCATCATCAGTTCGTCGATGGCACAACTGGTCACCGGGTCCAGCCCAGCCGAGGGCTCGTCGTAGAAGAGTATCTGGGGATCCAGAGCGGTGGCCCGGGCCAGGCCGGCCCGCTTTTTTTGCCCCCCGGAAAGTTGAGCGGGCATCTTGTCGCGGTGAGGCAGCATCTTGACCTGCTGGAGCTTCATGGTCACCACGACGTCGATGACCGACGCGTCGACCTCGGAGTGCTCTTCCAGCGGCAGGGCCACGTTTTGGGCCACGGTCATCGAGTTGAACAGCGCCCCGCTCTGAAAGAGGATGCCGAAGCGCTTGCGCACCCCGTTGAGTTGGGCGTCCGTCATTGTGGCGATGTCGCCCGGCTCGTCCATGTCTCGGGTGTGGAAGAGGATGTGCCCCGAATCGATCGGATACTCACCGATCAAGCAGTTCAGCAGCGTGCTTTTTCCGCAACCGCTGCCGCCCATGATGACCAGGGTCTCGCCGCGGAGGATATCGAAGCTCACGCCCGAAAGGACCCGGGTCCGGACTCCGTCGGCCTTGGCGAAGCTCTTGACCAGGTCTCGCACCGAGATGACCACGTCGTCGGCAGCCACTAAATCCCCCAGGCGTAGAAAAGGGCGGTAAAGACCGCGTCGGTCCCGATTAGAGCCACGATGCACTTGACCACCGTGCCGGTGGTGGCCCGACCGACGCCTTCGGCGCCGCCGCTGACACTAAGACCCTCGTGACAGGCGATCATGGAGATCAGCACCCCGAACATGCCGGCCTTGAACAATCCGGTCAGGAAATCCTGGGTTTTGAGCGCCGCTTGGGTCAGTTCGATGTAGGTCCCCAGGGGCACGTCCAGGACCAACACCGCCGTGAGCAATCCTCCGACAACACCGATGGCATCGGCGATGACGGATAGGCCGACCATGGCGATCACGGTGGCCATGAAACGGGGGACCACCAGGAAGCGAAACGGGTTCAACGCATGAGCCCGGAGGGCTTTGATCTCCTCGGCTTCGACCATGGACCCGATTTCGGCCGCGATGGACGCCCCGGCAAAACCGCTCAGCACGATGCCGGTGATCAAGGGGCCCAGCACGCGGACGACGGCAATGCCGACCACGTCGGCCACCCGCTCGAGTTGGCCGTAGCTTTGCAGGGTGGGCGCCATTTGCAGGGCCAGGATGACGCCGATGAAGATTTGGACCAACAAGACGATGGGCACGGCCCGGACGCCGACGCGCACCATCTGGGCCACCAGGGCCGAGACGCGCAGCTTGGCCCCGGAGACGATCAACCCTCGACCGACCCAGCGCAGGGTGATGGCCAGCAGGCCCGACAAGGCGCCGACGTAAGAAACCTGCGCCCCGATGTAGGCTCCGCGTTTGCGGGCGGACCGCCCTAGCCATTCGATCGGGGCCCGCACACCGCGACGCCGGGGCCCCTGCGCCGCCGGTGAGTCGCTCATAATGCCAAGGCCTCTTCTTCGGTCGGAAGGATGTTGAAGTATTTATCCAGCGTGGTGATCTCGAAAATGCTTCTGACCTTGGGGCTGGGGGCGACCAAGGCCAGCTTACCGGAGAACGCTTTGACCGTGTGGGCGATCTTGACCAGCGTGCCCACGCCGGAGGAATCCATGTAGTTGACCAAACCCAGATGAATGATCAGGCGGGCGGGTTTTTCCGAACATATTTCCAGCAGAGCGCGTTGAAACTCGGGCTGGAAGCGCAGGTCGATATCACCCTGGGCTTCGACAATGGTGCCCTCGGAGGACCGCCGGACTTGTTTGATGGTGTCGCAGTTCATGTCGATTTGAGTTTCACCATTTTTAGCCGCATGCCGCCGCCCTCGGCGGCTGCGTATTCCACTCGGTCCATCACCGTGCGAATGATGTGTACCCCCAATCCGCCCGGGCGAACGTCCTGGAGGTCGCGCCCGCAGATCACTTCGGGGGGCACCTGCTTGCCGAAATCGCGGATTTCCAAAGCGATCCCCGGAGTGCCGTCTTCTTCGATGCGCCGAGCGCTAACCTCGACAGGCTGGTCGCCCCGCCCTTCGTAGCCGTGTTTGATGACGTTGGCAATGGCCTCATCGACGGCCAGGACCAGGCGCCCGGCATCCTGCTCATCGAACCCGGCGCGGGCAGCGATGCGCTCGACCAGAGAACGAACCAGGGGCAGATCCCCGGGATCACTCCGCACGCAGATGCGGTTCTCCTCTTCAGACACGTCCATAGTCCACGGCGTTGGTCGGCGCCTACGGCGATTTGTCGCCCTGGGCCAGGGCCCGACCCGCCAAGTAGTCCCGCCATTGCTGAACCGCCCCTCGCCGCCGCCTGGGCCCATGATAGGCAACATATCCGAACCGCTGACCCGTCAGGCGATCCAGACCGGCGATGGCGAACAGTCGCACGGCTTCGTCCTCGTCCTCCAGTCGATCCACCAGAGCGCTCAATATCGTAAGGTACGCGTTTTCTTCGGGACCGACGCGATCTGCCAGGTACACAATGGCCCGGATTCGCTTGGCTGGATCAGACGACTCAAGCCGGCTCAGGCTGGCGGCGCCGTCGGCTGGAAGGCAGCCCGAAACGCCCCACCAGGCCGAAGCCACAACCATGAGGCGCCAAGTCATGCCTCAGCATCCAGAACGGAGGTTCCGGCTGAGGTCCGCCCCAACCGTCGGGACGCGATTATATGAGGCCCTGGACCGCATGCAACCTCCCGGCGGACAAGGATATACGGCGCGTCACCCCTTGTGCGGGGATTCCGCCGAGCCTCACAGGGCTGGCTGGCGGTCGGATTGAGCGTCAGGCTGGCCGGGGTACAATCCGGGGGCATGATACGCAAGACCACGGTGGGAGCAGTCTGGGCCTGTCTTTTGACGGCTGGCTGCTCGCTGGAGACGCTTCGACCGATCGAAACCGTTCAGGACGGTCAGGAGCTGCCTATCCTGCGAGACCAGGCGGGCACATTTTCGACTTTTCAACGCCCGGCCCGGCTGGTGGTCCGAGACTCCTCAACGGCCGCCCAATTGCCGCTGAATCTGGGCCCGGTCGACTTCGAGTGGCAGATGGTGCTGGTGGCAGCCATGGGGCCGACCCCCACGGACCAATACGGCATCACCATTCGTCGGGCCTGGAGGGACGGCAACCAGGTTCGGGTGCAAGTTGAGATGCGATATCCCCCACCGGGGGCTCCTTTGAGGTCGTCACCCGCCAGCCCCTATCACGCGGTGGTGGTTCAAAAGTGTGATTTGAACGTGCGAGGGTTCGATGCGGTGATTCGGCCCGAAAGCGTCAGCCGCGATG
>JBHHVM010000115.1:0-9145 GCA_046754265.1 Phycisphaerae bacterium | reverse complement strand
GATCGGCAAGAACGACGACAAGGTCATCACCCACGATACCTATCGCGGAATCCGCTCGCACTTCTGGGCCCACAACGGGCGCAACGTCCTTTATGTGCAGGACAAGGGTGGGGACGAAAACTATCACGTCTATTCCGTGGACACCAAGACTATGGATGTCAAAGACCTGACACCGTTCGAGAACGTTCGGGCCATGGTCACCGCCACGGACCCGAACCATCCCAACGAGATTCTGGTCTCCATCAACAACCGCGACCCACAACTGCACGACGTGTACCGCGTTGACCTGGCCAGCGGGCAACGCACCCTGATCGAGGAAAACACCCAGGGGTTCTTAGGCTATCAGGCCGACAACAACCTGGATTTGCGGGTGGCGTTCAAGTCGGACCGGGCTGGCGGTATGCTCATGATGGTCCGCGACAATCCTGATTCAGCCTGGCGGAATTTCCAGAAGGTGGGCATCGAGGATGCCCTATCCACAGGCCCGGTGGGTTTCGCGGCCAACAACAAGACGTTGTATGTCACTAGCAGCATTGGCTCCAACACCAGCCAGCTTCGGGAAGTGGACCTGGCGGACGGGGCCGAGCGGGTCATCGCTTACGACGAGACCTACGATGTCGGCGGCACGCTGATCCATCCCACCAAGCACCACGTGCAGGCGGTCAGTTTTAACCGGCAGCGCCGGACCTGGGACGTGGTGGACAAGTCCGTCGAAGCCGACTTCGCCGCCCTGGCCAAGGTGCGCGACGGGGATTTCTCCATCACCGATCGCGACCACGCGGACAGGACTTGGATCGTGGCCTACACCATGGACGACGGCCCGGTTTATTACTACGCCTGGGACCGCCCGACCCAGAAGGCCACGCTGCTGTTCTCCAACCGCAAGGAACTCGAGAGCGTCAAGCTGTCCAAGGTCAAACCCGTCAGCTTCAAGGCCGACGACGGCATGAAGATTTACGGCTACCTGACCACCCCACCGGGCGTGGAAGCCAAGAATCTGCCGACGGTGCTCTTCGTCCACGGAGGCCCCTGGTACCGCGACAGTTGGGGCTACAACCCGGTGATCCAATGGCTGGCCAACCGGGGATACGCGGTGCTGCAGGTCAACTTCCGCGGCTCGACCGGGTACGGCAAGGACTACCTCAACGCAGCCGACCGCGAATGGGGCGGCAAGATGCACCAGGACCTGATCGACGGCGTGAATTGGATCGTCAAAAAGGGCATCGCCGACCCCAAGAAGGTGGCCATCATGGGCGGATCGTACGGCGGGTATGCCACGCTGGTGGGCATGACCTTCACCCCGGACGTGTTCTGCTGCGGCGTGGACATCGTCGGGCCCAGCAACTTGATCACCTTCATGAATACGATTCCACCCTATTGGAAGCCTTGGGAGTCGATCTGGTTCAAGCGCGTGGGCGATCCCAAGACCGAGCCGGAGTTCCTGATGTCCCGCTCGCCGGTCACCAAAATCGACCGCATCAAGAACCCGCTGCTGATAGGCCAGGGCAAGAACGACCCCCGGGTCAACGTGGAAGAGTCGCGGCAAATGGTCGAAGGCATGAAGAAGGCGGGCAAGGACGTCGAATACGTCGAGTATGCCGACGAAGGCCACGGTTTCGCCAGGCCCGAAAACCGCCTGGACTTCTTCGCCAAGAGCGAGAAGTTCCTGGCCAAGCACCTCGGCGGTCGGTACGAACAGTAAGCTCGATCAGTTTGTAGAATAGACCGCCCACCTCAAGCCAACGAATGTCAGAGGTGGGCCACGATTGACCCATCAAGCCCCCACCCCGCCAACCGACGCGAGGTGGGGGTCTTTCGTGGGAGTGACTTGGTTGTTCGAGTCTTGCCGTTGGGGCCGGGTCGATTTCAACCCAAGTCACCAAGCAGAGCCTGATGTCGGGTCGATGCCCAGGCCTACGGTTCTGAGGCGGCGGCGGTGTGACTTCCAGGTGTAACTTTTGGCGCTTCGAAGTAGCGGCGCCTAAACCAGAAGGCGACGTTGACCAGGCCGATCATCACCGGCACCTCGACGAGCGGCCCGATGACGGCCGCGAAAGCCACGCCAGAGCCGATTCCGAACACGGCTACCGCCACCGCGATGGCCAACTCAAAGTTGTTGCTGGCGGCTGTGAAGGCGATGGTCGTCGTTTTCGAATAGTCAGCCCCTAGTTTCCTGCCCATCCAGAAAGAGAGCAGGAACATAAGGACGAAGTAGACACAAAGCGGTACGGCAATACGAACCACATCCAAGGGTAGATTCACGATGCGCTCGCCCTTGAGCGAAAACATCACCACGATGGTGAATAGCAGGGCCGCCAGCGTGATCGGCGAAATCTTGGGAATGAACCGCCGTTCATACCAGGATCGGCCCTTGGCTTTGAGGAGCACCAGCCGGGTGATGATCCCAGCCAGGAAGGGAATGCCCAGGTAGATGAACACGCTCTCGGCAATCTGGCCTATGGTCACCTCGACGACCGCACCAGCCAACCCAAACAGAGGAGGCAGCACGGTGATGAAGAACCAGGCGTAGACGGAAAAAAACAATACCTGAAAAATCGAGTTGAAAGCCACCAGACCCGCCGCGTACTCAGCATCGCCCTTGGCCAATTCGTTCCAGACGATGACCATGGCGATACAGCGGGCCAGCCCGATCATGATCAGGCCCACCATGTATTCGGGGTATCCACGAAGGAACAACACCGCCAGGGCAAACATCAGCACCGGGCCGATGACCCAGTTCTGAACCAAGGACAGGCCCAGCACCCGCACGTTGCCAAACACGTCGCCGAGTTCTTCGTATTTGACCTTGGCCAGCGGCGGGTACATCATCAGAATCAAACCCAGGGCAATCGGGATGTTCGTCGTGCCCACTTGAAAACGGTTGATGTGATCCTCGACGCCGGGAGCCCAAAGGCCGGTCAAAACACCGACGGCCATGGCCAGGAAAATCCAGAGCGTCAGATAACGATCCAGAAGCGACAGCCTGCCGACGCATCGATCATCCATTCTCGAATCCCGTGGGTTCATTACACCAGCGACACCATCATCTCAGGTGGGCCATGGCGCCGTGGTCGTTTAGCGTCAAGCCGCCCAAACCCGTCAGGCCCGCATGGCTGCCCGCCGGGCCTTGAGGTTCTCTTTGAGGACGGTCTCCATGCAGTTGAAGAACCCGTCCAGGCAGTGGCAAGTGACCCGATAGAAGCTCATCGAGCCGTCTTTACGGGCTGCGACAAGCCCGGCATCCTTCAGGATGGCCAGGTGCTTGGATACGGTCGATTGATCCGCCCCGACCAGTTCGGTCAGATCGTTGACACACAACTCTTGTTCCGCCAGCGCATCCAACAGCAGCAGCCGGCTGGCGTGGGACATCGCCTTGGCCACCCCCGCCCGGGCTTCGTACAATTCTCGCGATTTCAGTTTCATGGCTCTATGACCATATTGCCATGCTCCGCAGAAAAGTCAAGGGCCGTCTTGGCGGGTGGACTGCTCGCGCCTGCCGCTCCGAGACCGGCTCTGATCCGTCACCATGGCGAAAAATAGCTGACCTGGCGATGGTTTGCGGCCTATACTGTAGGTAGGCAAGTCTGCGAGGGGGACGGCACGTAGAACGGAGGTTTTCTATGGCGTCACTTCGTCACTTTCATCTGGTTTTCATGTTGTTTGTCATCGTCGCGACGGACATGTTCGGCGGGTGGGCGGTCCATCAGTACCACCTCTCGGGCCAGCCGCTGACCTTGGCAGCGGGAATTGCCTCGTTTCTGGGTGGGTTTGCTGTGATCGCTTACGCGGTTTGGTTCATCCACAAGTTGGACCGGGCCCAAATCACGTGACGGCGCCCACCGATTCCCAACCAGCCGCGAGCGTGTAGCCCGTGGGGACTGGCGGAATCCCCGGCTTTTTTTAGGGCGAATCGCCGTAAACAACCACTGGACCTGCGTATTGAACGTCGGCCAGCGCTGTTGCGAGCGCGGCGGGGACGACGGCTGGGCTGGCGGACTCGGTCTTGGAGGCCTGCAACATCACACAGGCGAGCCGGCGACCCAAGGTCCGGATCCAATCGACGGGCGAGCCGATCCGGGCGATCGTGGTGACATCCATTGACGCCCCGATTTCCGGTCGGCCTATGCGATCGCACAGTTCCCGGGCTTCGAGCGGAGAGAGCAGAAACCCGTCCCGGCCCACTTCGACACCGATTCGGGTGCTCGCCCGTTGGACGGGGCCTACCAGGGCGCGGAGGGATTGGGACAAAGCGTGTAGGGCATCGGCGTATTCGTCGGGCGCTTCGACCGCCATGCGCGGAGCGGCCGGTCTGATGGTCAGCACCTCGGCGCCGGCTTGGCTTGCCTGGGTCAACTGTTGAATGAAATGCCTGACCGCATCGGCCCGGCGCGTGGGATCGGTGGACCCCAACCATTGGCCGTCGGCGCCGGCTGTGGCTTGCAAAACCGTGATACGTCCACCGACCGACGCCACGCCGGGCCCAGCCAATTCAAGGGCTTCGATAGGCAGGGCTAGACCCGTAAAGCCCAAACGGTCGGAGGTCGTCCACCGTTCGCCCCATTGATCGGGCGTCAACCCCGTCGCGTCGGTCACAGCCCAGACTGCCGGTGCGTTTGCCGAGTCCATAGGGCGTCATTATACTCCGTCACCTCGGTTCCCGCTGCCCTGCAACCGAAAGGAATCACCGGCCAACGCCCCGAAGGCGAACGGACTCGATCATGCCTGCATCCATCATACGCGTATTGCCTGACCTGCTGGTCAACAAGATTGCCGCGGGCGAGGTCGTCGAGCGCCCGGCCAGCGTGGTCAAAGAACTGATGGAAAACGCCATCGACGCGGGGGCGAGCCATCTTCAAGTCGCCATCGCCGACGGCGGCAAGCAGTTGATCCGCGTCACCGATGACGGATCCGGCATGTCCGCCGAGGACTTGACGCTGGCGGTGACGCCCCATGCCACCAGCAAACTGGCCAGCGAGGACGATTTGTACCACATTGGCACGCTGGGCTTTCGCGGCGAAGCCCTGGCCAGCATCGGGGCGGTCAGCCACATGCGGATCGTGTCTCGGCCCGGCGACTGCGACGAGGGGGCCGAAATCCGCGTCAGTGCTGAAAGGATCGAAAGCTGCTCGGCTGCCGGGGCTCCGCCGGGAACCAGCGTCGAGATTCGAGACTTGTTCTTCAACGTGCCGGCCCGCCGAAAGTTCCTGCGCACCACCAGCACCGAGGTCGGTCACGTCAACGAACAGTTCACCCGCATCGCCCTGCCACACGAACGCGTCGGCTTCGAGTTGACCAACAACAACCGGGTGACGCAGCGATTGGCCTCCCAGCAGACCCGGGCCGACCGCATCGCCGCTCTCTTTGACGACTCCCTGGCTGAGGATTTGCTTCCCATTCGCCGCGACGAGCGCGGATTGACCCTCGAAGCCTACGCCGCTCCGCCGGCCCGGTCCCGCCCGACCGCGGCCGGGCAGTACGTCTTCCTGAATGGCCGATTCATTCGAGATCGCATCATCGGTCACGCCATTCGCGAAGCCTACCGAGGCCTGATCGAGCCGGGCCGGTATCCCGTCGTATTTCTCTTCCTGACCCTCGACCCGGGCCTGGTCGATGTCAACGTCCACCCCACCAAAATCGAAGTGCGCTGGCAGGACGGCAACCTGGTGCGATCACAGGTGCTCAGCGCCCTGCGCGAAACATTCTTGCGGGCGGACCTGACCCCCGACCTGCACACCGACGTCGGCATGCCCCTGGATGAAACCGCTCGGGACGCCGTCCGCCGAAAGGTCGCCGAGCAACTCAGAGCATTCGCCCCAGCCGGCGGATCGGCCGAGGATCCTTTCGCTGGGTCGGGGGCAAGCCAGTCGGTCGGTTCGACGCCGGGAGCCGCCCGATCGTTCGCACCGTCGGAACCGCTCGATCACAGCCAGCATGCCGGCGCCGCAGCCAACCGGCATCAACGTCTCGGGCCAACCGGCGGCGTGCCCAGCCTGGAAGAAGCCGCCAGCCTGTGGCGCTCACTCTACGAGTCCCCAGCCGCTCCCGAGGACACTGAAAGTCACGTTGCGAATCCGCAGTCGGATGTTCCGCGTTCCGAGTTCCCCGTTCCGAGTTCAGCTCGCCCAGCCATTCAGCTTCACAACACCTATCTGGTCACCGAAACGGACGAAGGGCTGATGATCATTGATCAGCACGCCCTGCACGAGCGCGTCATCTACGAGCAACTCCGGGCCCGGATCACCTCCGGGCCGTTGGAATCGCAACGGCTGCTGCTGCCCGAAACCGTCGAGGTCACTCCCCACCAGTTGGCTGTGCTGGAGGAGCGGTCCGACCTGTTGCAGCAATTGGGCCTCGAAGTGACCCGGTTTGGCACCAGTGCGGTAGCCGTTCAATCCTTCCCCGTGATTTTGTCCAAGGTGGACGCCCGGACCTTCGTGCTGGACCTGATCGACAGGCTGGACGTCCCCGGCGATCGACCCCACACCGAAACGCTGATCCACGAACTGTTGGACATGATGGCCTGCAAGGCGGCCGTCAAAGCCGGCGACCCGCTGACGCCCCAAGAAATCGAGGCCCTCATCGAAGCTCGGGCCCTGGTCGAAAAATCCAGCAACTGCCCCCACGGCAGACCCACCACCCTGCGCTTCGGGCTGCGGGATCTCGAAAAACAATTCAAACGGACGTAGTTCGACTCTGGCGATGTTTTAACGAGCCGCGAGCTTCAGCTCGCGCCGACGTTGGTCCGCCAAGAACGCGGAAATCCGCCGTTTCGGTCATCCTTGCCGTTTTCATACGCCTTGGGAAGATTAACTTTGCACGCCTCTGCCGGATTACCAGGGTGTACCCGATGTCGGGCCCCCTCGCGTCGCTGCGTCCGCGCGGACTTAAGTCCGCGGCTCGCTGCCAGAAAAACACGAAAGCCAAACTTATGGCTCGGCTTTGTCCAAGGCGTCGAGCTTGGCCCGCCACTCGGCCGCCTTGGCATCGTAGCCCTTGTCGGGATCGGCGGCGTGCCGGGCATCATAGAATTTGACCACGCGCTCAGCCGATTCGCGCAGGCGGTCGGCTCGGTTTTTCTCAGGAATTGCCTCAGGCTTGTCATGGAGCCCCGCATATCCGTCCAGCAGCAACGGCTCAGCCTCGGCCCATTGTTCCAGGCCGGTCAGACACTCGCCCAGCAAGCTCATCGTGTTGAAGATCACCCAGTGGCCCCTTGGCAGTGCCTTTTGTCGGAAACTGAGCAACTCGCGCAACAGCAGCTCGGCCGCGCCGTAGTCGCCTTTGGCTATCAGCAAGTTCGTCAGGTTGTTCAGACTCGTGGCCACGCTCGAGTGCTCGTCGCCTAAAAGCTTGCGGCGCATGCCCAGCGCCTCGCGGTACAGCAGCTCGGCCGCGGTGTAGTCGCCTTTGGCATCCAGCAACGTCGCCAGGTTGTTCAGGCTGTGGGCCACGGCTGGATGCTCGTCGCCCAATAGCTTGCGCCTTATGGTCAGCGCTTCTCGGACCAGCGGCTCGGCCGCCCCGTGGTTGCCCTTGTACTTCAGCAAGGACGCCAGGTTGTCAAGGCTCTGGGCCACCTCCGGGTGCTCGTCGCCCAGCAGCTTGCGGCGCATGGACAGCGTCTCGCGGTATAGCGGCTCAGCCGCGGCATAGTCGCCTTTGGCTTGTAGCAGGGCCGCCAGGTTGTTCATACTCCCGGCTACGGCTGGGTGCTCGTCGCCCAGCAGGCTGCGATAGATGGCCAGCGCCTCGCGGAGCAGGGGCTCGGCTGCGTCGTAGTCGCGTTCGGCGTACCGCAATGCTGCCAAGTTGTTCAGGATTGTGGCCACGGACGGGTGCTCATCGCCAAACAACTTGCGGAGCATGGTCATCGTCTCGCGGTACAGCGGCTCGGCCGCGTCGTACTCACCTTTGGCGTGCAGCAACGACGCCAAGTTGTTCAGGCTGGCGGCCACGTCCGGGTGCTCTTCGCCAAACAACTTGCGGAGCATGGCCAGGGCCTTGCGATACAGCGGCTCGGCCGCGTCGTACTCACCCTTGGCTTTCAGCAACAACGCCAGTCTGCCCAGGCTGGTGGCCGTCTCCCGGTGCTCGTCGCCCAGCAGCTTGCGGTGCATGGCCAGCGCCTCACGGAACAGCGGTTCGGCTGCATCGTAGTCGCCTTTGGCTTCCAGCAACGATGCTAGGTTGAGCATGCCCGAGGCCACGTCCGGGTGCTCGTCGCCCAGCGCCTTGCGAAGCATGACCAGGCCCTCGCGGTACATCGGCTCGGCAGCGCCATAGTCGCCTTTGGCTTCCAGCAACGATGCTAGGTTAAGCATTCCCGAAGCCACGTCCCGGTGCTCGTCGCCCGACGCCTTGCGAAGCACGACCAGTGCCTCGCGGTGCATCGGCTCGGCAGCGCCATAGTCGCCTTTGTCATACAGCAAGGTCGCCAGCCATGACATGCTTTTGGCCACGTCCGGGTGTTCATCGCCCAGCAGGTCTTGGCGCATGGCCAGCGCCTTCCTGTACATGGGCTCGGCTGTGCCGTAGTCGCCCTTTGCGTGCAGTACTCCCGCCAGGTTGTTCAGGCTGGTGGCCACATCGATGTGTTCTTCGCCGCGTAGAACCTTCCGCAACTCCAACGCCCGCTGGAAACGAGTCTCCGCCCGGTCATACTGCCCCAGCGCCTGATAGACCTTGCCCAGCGTGTCCAGCAACTGCGCTTGCACCGCCGGCTGGTCGGAGAACTCTTCCGAAATGGCGGTGAGGGCCGGCTCCAGAAGGCTCAGATGCATCATCTGCCGGGCCACGTCGGTCGGGTTGGCCGGGCCGGCCGCGGCGTCGAACTGCGCCAGCGCCGCGTCGATTTCCTCGGCCGTTCGCTTGCGCATCCGGCCATCGTCGCCTTCGACCCATATACGCCCCAGCCCAGCCCGGACCTGCTTGCGCAGTTCTTGCACAATGGTCCGCCCCATTTGCTCGGCATCGATCCCGCCAAGCATACTCGCCTGGAACTCGGCCACCTGCTGGGTCTCGTCGGCGCGTTTGAGTGCCAGGGCCTCGTTGGCTTTGGCCTCTTGCTCGTTGTGCTCGGCGACGACTCGCTGCTGAGTCTCCGCCTCTCTGGCCTCCTGAGCGTCTTGGCTTGCGGCGACGGCCT
>JBHHVM010000114.1:0-9158 GCA_046754265.1 Phycisphaerae bacterium | reverse complement strand
GGAGAGAACCGGGTCCAAGGCCACGATGCGCTCCAAATCGAACGCGGAACTGTTGCCGTCCAGCACCACGGCCACCACCCTCGAGGCCACCGCCGGCAGCGTGGGGAGATCGGGCGCGTTCTCGATGAGGTTTTGGAGCTTGGACCGCTTCATCCTACGCACTCGCTCCTGTGCGGCACCGGTTCGACCCCGGGCGGAGGCCGCCTGGCCCTTGACCGAAGCTGACCGGCTTTTCTGGGGTTATACCCTACTCAGGACATCGGCACCGGCGTGAAGGTGCTTGTGGTAGGGACGGCGGACCCGCCCCCACCAGCCAGTACAAGACGCCCGATTATCAAGGACCTATAATTCTGGCGACCGCGGCACGCACAGCGCAAGGACCACGCGATCTCCCAGGAGGCCTCCGTGCGACGAACCCATGGCTTGATTTGCTCGACGATTGCCGCGACGGCTCTTGGCCCCATCGCCCGGGCACAACTCGATCTCTCCGATCCCGCCGTTGACGCCGCAGCCGAGCAACGACTCCTGCAAACCGGCGGACCTGGCTTTCGAATCAAACGCACGGACCGTTTTTTCGTCGCCTACAACACCCGCGACGATGCCGTTCGGCACCTGCTGTCACGGCTGCGGGCCACGCATCGGCACGTTTACCACTTCTGCAAAATCAACGACATACCGGCCACCCCTCTGGAACACCGCCTCGGCGTCCTGTTTTTCAACACCCACCGCGAGTACCTGGACTACGCTGCCAAGGAGGGTTTCGGGCACGGCAACTCGGCCGGGTTTTACAGTCAACGATCCAACATCTCGGCGTTCTACAATCTGGCCGACTCGCCCATGCTGCTGGAGATCAATGATCGGATTGAGCGACTGGAGCGACAGATCGAGGCGCTGGAGAAGGACAGGCCTCGCGACCGGGCGCGGCTTCGTAAACTTCGCCGCCAACGTCAAAAGCTGACCAATGTCCGGCAGCGGACCGTCGAACGGCTCAACCGATTGACCGTCCAACACGAAGCCGCTCATCAGATTCTGTTCAACGCCGGGATCCACGCCCGAGGGGTCAAGAACCCCGGCTGGCTGGTCGAAGGGTTGGCCTGCCTTTTCGAGACGCCGCCCTCCGCGTCAGGATCGGGGCCCGGGGCAACCAACCAGATTCGCCTGGCGGACTTTCGATCCGTTTGCGGCGCGGTCACTGACGCCGATCGGTTGCGGGCGGCTGACATCGAGGTGGCGCTGGCGGCCGGAAAGTTCCGGCCGCTGCGTGAGCTGGTGGGCAAAGCCGACCTGTTTGACAAGGCCCAGGACCCCAACCTGGTTCATTACTATACTCAGGCCTGGTCGTGGGTGCTTTATCTTCAACGCAACAAACGCCGGCCTTTCGCCGAATATCTGACCCGCCTGTCCAAGCGAATGCCCGATCAGCAAAGCACGCCCGAGGCGGAAATCGCCGAGTTCGAAGCGGCGTTTGGCCCGATCGATGATCGATTGCAGGACCGCTGGGCCCGATTCATTCTGGAGCATCTGCCCTTTAAGCCCTCCGAACTGAAATAGTCCCACCTGCCCGCATCCAGCCGCACTTGTCGGCGGCCGCCCAGGCCTTATCATCATTGGCGGCTGTGCCAGGCTGCCAGACGAGGAACCATGAACATCGTCATCGCAGGCGCGGGCGAGGTTGGATCACATGCAGCCGAAGTGCTCGTGGCCGACGGACATAACGTGGTGGTGATCGATAAGTCCGCCTCCAAGCTAAGCGCCTTGGAGGACAGGCTGGATGTGCGCACGCTCAAAGGCAACGGCGCCCATGCCGCCACGCTCAAAGAAGCCGGCGCCGGTAAGGCCGACTTGGCGGTGGCCGCGACCAATGTCGATGAGATCAACCTGCTGTCAGCCTCGGTGGCCAAGGGCATCGGGGCCCGCAAGACGATCGCCCGCGTCCATCACAGCGCCTATTTCAACCACGACCATCTGGACTATGGAGCCCATCTGGGCATCGACCGGCTGGTCTGTCCGGAGTATCAGGCGTCGCTGGCCATTGCCCGCACTTTACGCAACCCCGGCGCCTTGGCCGTTGAGGCGTTTGCCCGCGGACGCATCGAGATGCAGGAGCTACCTGTCGAAAACGGGGCCGGCGCCATTGGAACGTCCTTGGCCGATCTCAAGCTGCCGGCTGGCGTCCGCCTGGCCCAGATCCGCCGCAAAGAGCATGGCCTGTTCCCCACCGCGGCGACGGTCATCGAAAACGGCGACGTGGTCACCCTGATCGGCGAGCAGAGCGCCTTCGAGCAAGGGCGATCCTTGTTTGCCGGTGGCAAGACCAAGCGGCGGCATCTGGTCATCATGGGCGGGTCAGCCACGGCCGTCTGGCTGTGCCGGGCGTTGGAAAGCCGCCAGTTCTCCATTCGGCTATTCGTCCGCGCCCGCGAACGAGCGGAGGAGCTGTCCAATAAACTGGCCCACGTCACCGTGCTGCAGGCCGACGTCAGCGAACCGGATGTGTTCAAGGAAGAGCAGATCGGATTGGCTGACACCTTCATCGCCGCTTCCGACGACGACGAACACAACATTCTGGCCAGCGCCCAGGCCAAGTCCTTGGGGGTGACCACAGCCATCGCCCTGGTGCAGAAAACCGCCTATTTGCATTTGTTGGCCGGCGTGGGCATCGACAAAGCTTTTAGCCCCCGCGTGGTGGCCGCCAATGAAATACGCACGCTACTCCACCATGGGCCGGTGCGGGTCATGGCTTCGCTTTCCAAAGGGACCGTCGATGTTTACGAAATCAACCCCACCCGGCGGGCAACAGCCATCGGCAAAGAGCTGCGCAACCTGAAACTCCCGGATCATTGCATGATTGGCGCCATTCAACGTGGCGAAACCGTGAGGGTCCCCGGTGCCGAGGACACCATCGCCCTGGATGACACCATCCTCTTGATCGGCCCACACGGCATCGCTGCGGATCTCAAGAAGATCTTCGCTACCCGCTAACTCCGTCGAACGGATCCAGGTCTTGGTCAACATTCGTGTCGTCATCTCGCAGCTCGGCATCCTGCTCGTCGTGGTGAGCCTGTCCATCCTGGCTGTCGCTGCCTGGTCGGGCCTGCAGGTTCTTGAGGGTGACGCCACCGAATTGGTGGCATTCAAAGCCCTGGGACTCTCGGCCGTCGCCGGGACCTTGCTGGGCCTGGCCCTTTGGGCGATCACGCGAGGCCGATTCGACGCGGTGGGCCGACGCGATGCCATGCTGCTGGTCGCCCTCAGTTGGATCGTGGGTGCGGGGGTGGCGGCGACGCCCTATCGAATCTGGGCAGCCATGGTGTCACCCGCGGATGGATTCGACCCCGCCTTCGCCTCGACGATCAACTGCTACTTCGAATCCATGAGCGGCTTGACCACCACCGGTGCCACCGTGCTGACCGACATCGCCTCGTTGCCGCGGAGCATGCTGCTTTGGCGATCGCTGACCCATTGGCTGGGCGGACTGGGCATCGTCGTGCTGTTCGTGGCTGTGCTGCCCATCCTGGGCGTGGGCGGCAAACGGCTCTTCCGGGTTGAAGCCCCGGGGCCCACCGCCGAGGGGGTCCGCCCCAGAATTCAAGAGACCGCCCGGGCCCTGTGGCTGATCTATCTGGGGCTGACCCTGGCCGAGGTCGTCCTGCTCCGCGTGTTCGGGCTGGATTGGTTCGAGTCGGTCTGCCATACCTTCGCCACGCTGGCCACAGGCGGATTCAGCACGCGCAACGCCAGCATCGGCGAGTTGGACTCGCTGCCAATCGATGTCATCGTCATCGTGTTCATGGTCTTGGCGGGCGTCAACTTCGGGCTTTATTACGAGGCCCTACGCGGGCGATGGCGCAACGTCCTGAAGGACACCGAGCTGCGCGTCTATCTGGGATTGTTGGCCGTCGCCTCGGTCGTCGTGGTGGCCCTGCTCTGGGAAAACATTATCGTCACCACGGCCGGGCACCATGCAGAGCCCTCAGCCGGTTCGGCGCTGCGTCACGGCATCTTCCAGGTCGTGTCCATTCAAACCACCACCGGATTCTGCACCGCCAACTTCGACCTTTGGCCGTTCGTGCCCAAGGCCATTCTGCTGGGCCTGATGTTTGTGGGGGGCTGCGGCGGGTCCACCGGCGGGGGCATCAAAGTGGTTCGGGTCATCATTGCATTCAAGGTTCTGTTGGCGGAAATCGAACACGTCTTCCGGCCCAACGTGGTGCGCCCCATCCGTCTGGGCAAAGCAGCCGTGGCGCCGGAAATGCGCCAGGCGGTCATCTCCTATGTGTTAATCATCCTCCTGTTATTCGCCCTGGGCACCGTCGGAGTGATGATCGCCGAACGCAACTCAGACACCGGCATCATCACGGCTGCCACAGCCGCCGCCGCGACCGTGAATAACATCGGTCCGGGCCTGGCCCGCGTCGGGGCCATCGAGAATTTTGGCTGGTTCAGCGATTTGAGTAAGATCATCATGTGCATGCTGATGGCCCTGGGACGGCTTGAAATCTTCGCCCTCGTGGTGCTACTCATGCCCCGATTCTGGCGCCGAGAATAACGACTCTCGGACCGCCCAACGAAAGGCACCCACCTGTGCGTCCGGCAACCCGCCGCATTCGAGCTTACGTGGTCGCGGCATGGCTGTTGTCCGTCCCCATTCCAGCCTGGGCCCAAGCGAAGCCTTCATCTGCCGACGCCGCGTTGATCGAACGGGTGACTGACTACTTTCGCGAGGCCGACCCGGGTCGTCGCAAGAAACTGCTCCCAAAAATCGACCGCGCCGCCGGCCAAAGCATTGAGAAAGTCGCCGACGCCATCCGCGCGGTGCAGCTCTGGCCCGAGGCCACCGCTGGGACTCATACTTTCGAGTTAAAACCGAATCCCAAGAGCAGCACCCGCGTCGATGTCATCCTGCCATCCGACTATGACCCCAAAAAACCCTGGCCCATGATCCTGTGCCTCCACGGCCAAGGGGGCCGAGGTACCAACGCACTGGGATACGTGCGGCGGCTGCTGGACGAGCAGGCGGGTAATTTCGTACTGGCAGCCCCTACCGACTACAAGGGTGCCTGGTTCATGGTGACACCCGCTGACGCCCAAGAACCAGTCGACCTACTACTGGAGCTGCGCCGCCGCTACCACGTCGATACCGACCGCGTCTACGTCCTGGGCTACTCCATGGGCGGACACGGTGCATTGACTCTGGCCAGCCTGTACGGTGACGACTTCGCCTCGGCCATCTCTTTGGCTGGGACCTTGGTGGTGCCCTATGTGCCGGTTCAATCCATCCTGGCCCAAAACCTGGCCAACGTGCCCGTCCTGGCAGTCTGGGGCGAAAATGACGTCTTCGACGACAGCGGCAAGCCCGCCCCCGGCGGCGGTATTGCCGGGCTCAATGAAAACCTGATGAACTTGTCGGTCGAAATGAACCTGGGCATCAATGGGCAGGCACTGCCCGGCGTCGGACATCGCGGCGTCGATCCGCCCCTGGACGCCCTTCGCACGTTCCTCGACATGCGGCGCGATCGCACACCGAGCCAGATCAAACACTGGTTCCGTTACCCCGTGCAGGGGCGATTCGGATGGCTGCGGCAACGGCGTTTTGGCGGCAAACCCTGGAGCCACACCCAACTCAGCATCGTGGCCAAGACCACCGACGACATCAACAAGTACATCGTCGAGACCGTCAAGAAGAAACTGGCCTACCTCGGCGGATACATCGAAAACCAGTTCATCGAAGTAACCACCCGACGAACGCGGGAGCTGGAAGTCCTGCTCAACGACGAGCTGATCGATCCGAATCAACCGATCACCCTCAAAGTCAATCGCAAGATCCGTTACGAGGGTCTGGTCAAGCCGAGGATTTCCACCCTGCTGGAGGTCGCCTACCAGGATTGGGACTTCCAACGGCTCTACAGCATCCGCCTGGTCGTAGGCCGAAAGACCCAAGCCCGGCAGAAGTAGTCCGCCGGAGGGCAACCCGGCGGAAGACCCGAAGCCGTCTGCGTCACGAACCCAATCATGCACCCAAACTCGGTGGGCAACGCCGGCCTACCCGTAGGGGCGGGATTTCCAACGCCGCCGCACAAAGCCCCGGCCAAGCCTGGCCGGGGCTTTTTTTGTCTGCGTCACGTCTGACGCGCGCACAGAAACGGCGGAGTGCGTTAGCGCATCCGCCGTTCCACTACGCCGCCAGGGACTCGAACCCCGGACCCGCTGATTAAGAGTCAGCTGCTCTGCCAACTGAGCTAGCGGCGCTTCGAGCGAGCCATTAAAGCATCGCCCAACGAGCCCGTCAACCCACTCCCTTTGCCGCCGCGGGGCGCAACGACGGCGGCGCTTGGAGCCGAATGGGCTAGCCCTTTACAATACCACAGCCAAGCCAAAGGAACGCCGCGACCCATGCACGTAACCATGCCCTTCGGGCGCCAAAGCATTACCATCGACGTTCCCGACGCAGACCTCACAGCCATACTGAGGCCACGCCAACCGCTGCCGCTTGGGGACCCCCAAGCCACCCTAACCCATGCCTTGGTCGAACCCATAGCGTGCCCTTCGCTCGAATCGCTGGCCCGCAATAAATCTGACGCGGTCATTGCCGTCTGCGACGTGACCCGGCCGGTTCCCAACCGCACCCTACTCCCGCCCATTCTCGACGCCCTGGCCCGGGCGGGGATGACGCCCGACGCCATCACCATCCTGGTGGCCACCGGATTGCATCGCCCCTGCACGGACGACGAGTTGACCGAAATGCTCGGCGAGAGAATCGTGGCCACCTATCGCGTCGTCAATCATCGTGCGTCGGTGACCCAACAACAGGTTCACCTTGGCCAGACGCCATCCGGCCTGGACGTGTTCATCAATCGCGTTTACGCCCAGGCATCGCTTAAGATCACCACCGGATATATCGAACCCCATCTGATGGCAGGTTTCTCCGGCGGGCGTAAGGTGTGCGGCATAGGCCTGGCCGGTGAACAGACCATCCGTGCCCTGCACAGCCCAAGCATCATCGAACACCCCAACTCCATTGAGGGCTACCTGGAAGGCAACGTCCTGCACGCCGAGTTGACGCACATCGGCGCGTTGGCTGGGATTGACTTCATCGTCAACGTGACGTTGGACCAGGCTCGGCGCATCACGGGCGTCTTCGCCGGTCACTTCCAACGCGCCTTCGAGGCCGGCTGTTGCTTCGCCCGGCAGACCCTCGGCTGCCCGCTCGAGGCGCCGGCCGACATCGTCATCACCTCCTGCGGTGGATACCCCCAGGACATCAGCTATTACCAATCCGCCAAGGGCTTTACCGCGGGCATGCACGTCTGCAAGCCGGGGGGCACCATCATTCTGCTTTCCCAATGTCAAAACGGCTTGGGCAAGCCCGCCTACGAGAACCTATGCCGGGACGTTCATTCGGTCGAACATTTTGAGGAGCATTTCGTCCGTCACCGGGCCCGGGTGCAAACCCATGCCCGCCGAATCGACCAGTGGCAAGTGCACAACGTCATTCGGGCGTTGCGAAAATGTCATCTTCATCTGGTCGACGGCGGGCTCTCGCAGCACCAGCGCAGCCTGCTGCTCCACCCGGCCGGGGATTCGTTCGACGAGGCCCTCGACCTGGCATTCGAACGACATGGCCCGACCGCCTCACTGGTCGTTATTCCCGACGGCCCGAACGTCCTGGCCCACCTCTCACCCGCCCATTAGGTCCCAAAAACGTTTTTTGCGCCATGGGCCATGGTTGCCTCAGCCCTTTGGGAATGGTAATAAACAGTCGCAAAACGTGACGCGTACAATCGTAGGTCATCGGAGCGGACGTTCGTGAAATCCAAGCGGATAGGCATTCTGGTAGGCGGAGGACCAGCCCCCGGCATCAACGCCGTCATCGGCGCCGCCACCATCGAAGCCATCAACAACGGTTTTGAGGTCTTTGGCTTTTACAAGGGCTTCCGCAGATTGAGTTCACCGGGCTTCGATCCGGTCAAGCATTCGGTCAGGCTGGATATCCCCACCGTCGCCCGCATCCACTTCGACGGCGGTTCCATTCTGGAAACCTCGCGGCAAGGCCTGCTCAGTGAAAAGACCCTAAGTGAAGACGTCAAGGTAGCCCCGGACCAAGGCAAGGTCCGCGAGGTCGTCAGCCGTCTGACGCTGATGGGCATCAACCACCTGATCACCATCGGCGGCGACGACACCGCTTTGAGCGCCCGCTTCGTGTGTGAAGGGGCCGACGGCGCCATCAAGCTGGTCCACGTCCCAAAGACCATCGACAACGACCTGCCCTTGCCCGGCGACATCAACACCTTCGGCTATTCCACCGCCCGCTACGTCGGGGCTGGGATCGTCAAGAACCTGATGCGGGACTCCCGCACCACCGGGCGCTGGTACCTGGTGGAAACCATGGGTCGCAAGGCCGGTTGGCTGGCCCTGGGCATCACCCAATCCGCCGGGGCCACGCTGACCATCATTCCCGAAGAGTTCCCCGAAAAAATCTCCCTGGAACATTTGGCTGACATCCTCGAGGGCGCCATGCTCAAGCGCCGGGCCATGGGTCGGCCCGACGGGGTCGCCTTAATGGCCGAGGGCGTGGCGTACCGCCTGGGCGACCGCAAAGAGTTGGAAAAACTGCTGGGCCGAGAAGTGTCGGTCGATGCCGCGGGCCATTTGCGACTGTCCGATGTGCGCTTGGCCGACATGCTCAAGATCGAACTGCAGAACCGATTCAAGGCCCGGGGAGAAGAAATGTCCCTGGTCAGCCACCGTCTGGGATACGAACTTCGATCGGCCGACCCCACCCCGGGGGACAAAGCCTATTGTCGAAGCCTGGGCCACGGGGCGGTCCGGCTATTGCTTAGCGGAAGCGACGACCTGACTCGCGGCGTTCTGGTCACCATCCACAACGGCGAGCTGGAACCCATTGCCCTACACGCCATCGTTGATCCCGCAACCAACCGCACCTGCACCCGCGTGGTCGATCTGAACTCCTACACCTACCAGGTCGCCCGGGCCTACATGATCCGCCTCGAGCAGGCCGACCTCGACGACACTACCAAGCTCGCCAACCTGGCTGCCCAGGCCAAGCTGACACCCGAGGCGTTCCGCAAAAAATACAAGCGCGCCGCCGCCAGCCCGTTTACCGACTCCAACGTCACGGTGGAATCGGTGGCTGAACT